>JACNKR010000060.1 GCA_014381925.1 Fidelibacterota bacterium
TATTCCCCACTGCTGCCTCCCGTAGGAGTCTGGACCGTGTCTCAGTTCCAGTGTGGCTGATTGCCCTCTCAGACCAGCTACTGATCGTTGCCTTGGTAAGCCGTTACCTTACCAACTAGCTAATCAGACGCAGACCCATTTTTTAGCACGAGCCGAAGCCCGTTTTTATTACAAAAAATGAAGTTTGTAATTATATCCGGTATTAGCTACGGTTTCCCGAAGTTATTCCAGACTAAAAGGTAGGTTGTCTACGCGTTACGCACCCGTTCGCCAGTTTACTTGCATCCCGAAGGTTGCTTTCTCCTAAGACTTGCATGTGTTAAGTATGCCGCCAGCGTTCATCCTGAGCCAGGATCAAACTCTCCATTGTACAGAATTGTTTGATTCTAGATCATATTATTTTAAAGTGTTCTTGGTACTACTCAAATTGACGTGAATCTCTCACGCACACTCTCAATTTCAAAAAACTTTCAAATCTAAAACTTTCCCCTCCGAGGAAAGCCTGTTATATTACCAGGCTTTGCAAATAGTAAACAAGAATTATTTTCACTATTTTTAATTATTTTTTATTGGTTAAAAACTATCTCCGCAAGGGGCTAAAATATATGATGAATACTCTATCATAAAACAATAACTTTATTTTATTTTTTTAACTTTATTTTATAAATAAAAAAAGGGGCATTAAAGCCCCTTTTTTACACTAAATATCTATACAACTTCTTTACTTAAGCAACATCAATTTCCCAGATGAAATAAATCCACCTGACACCATTTGATATATATACATCCCCGAAGAGACAGCTTGATTTTTACCATCTATACCATCCCATGAAACTGAATATCTTCCAGGTAATTTATTTGCATTCTCTAATATACTAATCTGCCTACCATTTATATCATAAATTGAAATTAAAACATTACCCTGAATTGGCATTGAATAATCAATCCTCGATACGGGGTTAAATGGATTCGGATATGGATCACTTATCTCGTAAAATAATGGCAAATCGACACTCTCTCCCGTTGACAATGGAAAGTCTTCAGTGAAGCTCGATTCTACATACTGAGGTGGTCCTCCGGCCTCTCCTGGTGTAATGAACTTAGGATTATCTATCCCCACAGACCCTATTTGATCTAAATCAAAACTCCAAGGAACTCGAATCAATACTTGCCCTTCCGGAGAATTAGAAGGTGAAATTTCTCTTAAATTTTCATTATTTAAAGAGAAACCCACAATTAATCCATTTTCATTTCCAAATATTGTAAACCCTTCTAAATATGATGAAGTTGATTGCATATATAACTGGTCATTATACCCTGTAAGTTCCTGACCATTCATACTTAACATATCAACTTCAAAATTAGCGTTTAGCTCTTCAGAAGCTGTAATGCTAAACTGAAAACCAACAATTGGCTCTTCATTTACAATCGAAACTTCAACATAACCCGATTCGAAATTAACATCAGATACAAATACGCTCGTATTTGAAAATATATATGATATTGTTAATATTGTTAAGTAAAGATACTTCATTATTTATTTTACAAATAACATCTTATTACTTTGAACAAATCCATCAGCAATTAGCTTATATATATACATTCCAGCAGGCATTTCAATTCCATTTCTATCTGTGCCATTCCATGTTACTGCATAAGCATCAACTGAATGATAACCAGAAGCCAATGTAATTACTTCCTGACCACGCATATTAAACACTTTTAATGATAAGTCACCAGCAGTTGCAACATCATAACTAATTGTAGTTGACGGGTTGAATGGATTTGGGAAATTTTCACCCAATTTAAAATCTTTAATTGTATAAAGACCTTCATTAGACTCAACACCATTACCCCATGTATAATCTAATACCACACTATCCCAAGATCCACCAGCAGCATTGCATGCATCAAAATCTCCAGACACACCATCAGAACATTCATATGAATTAAATATATGCCCACCAAATTCATAAGTAATTCCCCAAACAGAAATTTCATCATGTGGCTGTGCATCAACTAAATTCAAGCCTGAAGTACAACCTGCATCTCCAGAATTGAATGTTAAGTTTGTAAGATTTGCATCACTAGATTGTGCTGAAACAACAGTCCCTTGCATACTAAAACCAAGGACAGTACCATTGCCACCAATCTGTACTAACCACCCTGCATCTTGAGCTAAACCACCAGAAGCTCCGGCACCACTTGTTAATGCAGTTCCTGGATCGACAGTAAATTGAAATCCAGATAAATCCGAATCACTTGTCATGTCTACTGCAAAAGTAACAGTACCATCACCATTATCTACACAATCACTTACTGTTAAATTAATTGTTCCTGCAAAAACAAATGTTGTTGCTAACATTAATAAAATTATTTTTTTCATTTTCTTCCTTTTTTTCTTATTTATTAAATATGGAGAGATATTTCCACCTCTCCATAAATGAGTTAATTAAATCTACTTTAAAAGCATTACTTTCTGACTAACAACATTTATACCATCATTAGCTTTTACTATATACAAACCACTTGAAACTTCACTTGCATTCCAAGATATTTGATGATATCCTGCGACCATATTACCATTATGAATTACATCAACTAATTGACCAGCAATATTAAATACTGAAATATTCAAATAACCATCTTGCTCCAATGACAATTGCATTGTTGTTACCGGGTTAAATGGATTTGGATAGGCTTCAGAAATATTTAATTTATTTGGTTGAATAATTTCGATTTCACCATCTTTTGATAATGCAACTAATTCAACAATTTCAAAATTACCTTCAGAAGTAAAAAGTGACTCACTTCCTGGAAGTATAATAATCATTCTTGTTTTATTACCTGTTGTTTCTGATAATGCAACTAATGCATCATTTGTCAAAGAAAGTTCAAAGTCAGCATCATGTGAGATTGTTATATCAAATGCACCAACTTCGCCATCTGCATCAAAGTTAACACTATTATCATTATTAATTATATGAACAAATGTTGCTTTTTCAGATTTTGTTTCAGTTAAAATATAATTAACAATTTCAAGAATATCAGTAACAGAAACAATTCCATCCGCATTATAATCTGCAGCAGCTAAACCATTACCTTCTCCACAATCAATAGAAGATGTACCTAAAATATGTTGTACAAGTGCAATAATATCTTGAACTGTTACTTGACTATCACAATTCGCATCACCTAAAACATAATCTAATATTTCAGAAGTATATTCAACATATCCAGTATATAATCTACAAGTATGGTCAGGACCATCAGGATCACCTGTTGTATTCCATTCCCATTTTGGCATTTGATACATAACATTTACTCTATCATTTGTTGCGCCAGAACCAGCATGTGCACTATTTTCAGCCCAATCATCTAGCTCTGTTGAAGGATCTGCAGGTGTACTTGAAATATTGTATTCACCTAACCACGACTGACCACCATTGCTTGATTTATTCACAATCACATCTTCAGAAGCAAAATTATACATTGTATTAAAATCACATTCATCTTCTGGAGTAGGATCATCACCTTCTCCTGGAACTAATAATGTTGATACAACCCATATTGTAGATTCATCTTCTTCACTTATTGCTAAACTAGGAAATGCAACTTGCCAATATGAACCACCTGAAGCTGTTTGAAATGACCAACAATCGTCGGCTGCAGTTACAAATGAAAATTTCCAACCTGTTGAACTTCCGCAATCACCACTACCTAAGTCACATGGAGTACCAGGGTTATCTAAATTTTCTTTATCAATTGTAAAGTAATAAAACCCTGAACCTGGTTGACTTGGAAAAATATAACTGTCACCTGATACTGGATCAGGCCCTTGTGGTAAAACACCGACTACAATATGAGGATTTCCATCACTATCAACTTTCATATCAAAATCATAAGCCATAAATATTCCATCATAAACATAATCAACTTGATCACATTCATCATAAAACCCAGTACCAAAATAATTTGCCATTACTGCATCCATTACATCGTCAGTAATTGTATAATAAGGGACATTATCATGAGAACCCGTATTTGACCATGATGCACCATGGTTATCAGATGTTCTAAAAAACAATGTATGGTAATTATCATAAGGGCTTGCATTTACATCAGCACCTTCCCAATAGGCAGTTACCCCTACATATCCAACACCTGCATCATTAAATGCTAAAACAGGACTTGAAGTATATGACCCATCATCATCACCACCAACTAACCATGTGGTTTCATCAATAATTTGTTGCTCAGGAGCAAAAATAACTTGTCCACTTGGATCAACATATTCAGATGTAAATAACCATGCTTCGCCTCTTGTCCAGTCAGCACTGGCAAAATTAAAGTGTTCACCTGTAGTTTCATCAGATGAATGCGCAGGCGAAAGTACCCATAAATCTTTTTCAGTTCCCCAAAGAGGATCCCCTTCTTCAGGTGCTGCCCAAGAACCACCACCAAAGCCAAATTGGTCCCATGCATAATATGGTCTTCCACCGTAAGATGGGTTTCCAGAGCCTGTATATTCATTCCAGAATGCATAAGGATAATTATCTCCCATAACTGCACTTGGATATCTAGCCATTGGAGATGCTGTGGCAGGACCGCCATTATTTATATTTGTATAGGTAGTCCAATTTTCACCATCAGATGAATATGCAGAACCTAATTGTCCAGAAAATCCACCTGGATATTCAACAAATTGACGATAAACCATTAACCAACCATCGTCTGTTACATCTAAAGGTTTTGTTGGTGCAACAATCAATCCATAGCCGTTCATTGATGAATCAACCAATGTAAAAGATGAATAATTCTCATCTCTTGTGGATTGTGGGTAATAAATTGGAGTTCGGTCTGATGTCGTTAGCGCTGAAACAGTGTTCAGTTCTCTCTTTTCCATCAGATTTTTGTACTTTGTGTTTATCTTACTCATCTTTACAGGTGCTTTTGTAACATATGCTCCTAAAGCAAATGACATAACAACTGATATGGCAAGAAGTTTATAGAAAATTCTCATTTATTTCTCCTATTAGATTTTCTTTAGTTAAAAGCGAATAATTTCGTTTAGAATATACCACTCATTTTATAACTGATACGCAATAATTACCAAATGTTTCTTGTAATATCTTGTATCAAACAAGGGGTCTATTTTAATAATACTATTGGTATAAAATCACTAACTTTTATTTCATTTTTACACGAAATAAAATATTGCCCGCTTGATAAATTTTCAATACTAAAACTTAACTTATTCAAACCGATATTATTTAAAAAGACCTCATTTTTTTTAACAATTTTTCCCTGAATATTATAAATTTGAAATATATATAATCCTCTTTGATTAATATAAATAGGTAAAGTTAAATTATTATTAAATGGATTTGGATATGATTGTAAAATTTCAAAATTATTAGGATGAAATTGGTCAGTCAAATATAACCCTTCAAATTGAACAAAACCTGTTCGTTTCAAATTCCCTCTATAAATTGACCAGTAATTACCAATATCACCATTTGTTTTAATATCTATAGAAGATAAATTAAAATTTGTTCCAGAAAATATCTCTAAATCACCATCTACATCCAAATCAGCTATAACTGGATTTCCTTTTATTGTCTGCTCTAAATTAAATGAAGGTAGAAAAATATCACTTTCTAAATTAAATGTATATATAGTTTCATTTGTAGTAATAACTATTTCAGGCATCCCATCTGCGTTTAAATCCGCAATAACAGGTGAAGATTCAATTGGATCTCCAATATATTGTGGCCAGCCTTGAATATCATTGCCTTGGTTATCAATTAAATATAAAAAATTATCACCCGAACCAAATGCAATTCCAAATGAATCTTCTATTCTAACAACTGAAGCCGAAGATAAAATTTCATCACCTGTTTCATAAATAAATTTAATTTCACCGGTCGGGCTAATGATGTATAAATTTCCGTCTGTACTTCCAACAATAATATAAAATACATTATTCATATTAACTATAACAGGTGCAAATTTTATTTTATCAAGTGATGCTAAAATAGGAGAATTATTAAATATAGCACCATTTGATTCAACCCTATATAAATTATAAGATTCAGTCCCTACAAAAATTTCATCTAAGCCATCGGAGTTTATGTCTGCTAATGCTACACCTTTTTTCATTTTTTCATTAATTGAAATAGGGAAATTATCAACTAATGTAGCATCATGGTTTATTGCAAATAATTTCCCTGCATTACTAAAGCCACCAATAATTATCTCCAACTCAGGATCCGAGTCAATATTCCCAATAGCAGGTGTTCCTACTAGAAATTGGTCTGTATAATAACTATATTTTAATTCTCCAATTGCATTTAAAATGTAAATAAATTTATCTACTGAAGCAAAAACAATTTCAAATTCACCATCATTGTCTAAATCTGCAATTGCAGGTGAACTCCAAATTTGCCCCTCTGTTGTAAATACAATGCAATTTTGCATATCATATTCACAAATATTTAAATTCCCTAAATAATCACCAAAAATTATTTCATTATTGCCATCATTATCAATATCGAATATAGCGGGAGATGATTCCACCGTTGATTGAGTTTGATATGGAAATCCAAACTGATTTAAAGACACATCCAAACCAATATTAAAATCAACTGAATAGGTTTGATTATTATCTGATAAATATGAAAGATTTAAATTAAATTGGTATTCTTTCAATTCTGCATTGCTATTAAAACTAATTCTAAATGGGTTAAATTCATTAATGAAAGTATTTCCTGGAATTAATACATCATTATAAAATTGATCAATTAAAATATTAATATTAGGTTCTATAGTACTAAGTGTAAATATAATATCTGATGCTCCTGACGGCCATTCTTCATCAATTTCAATCTCTAAAAATAAATCTATCGTTTCTCCAGGATTTATAACTAAATCACCATCGCCATCATCAATAATCACTTGATTTACGATATTAAATTCAACAAAATTGGGTGACTGAATATAATCTGCTCTATTTGTTATTAAAGTATATTCTGCTTTTTCATACTGTTCATCTGTAAAGTGGTTAACACATGCATCCGGAGAATAAGACATAATATTTCCGACATCTGGTCCACCGTATAATTCACAAATGGCATATCCCTGACAATCATCATATGCTTGGCCAGCTGGATCTACAGCACTTCCATTATAGGTACATCCAGATACATTACCCGGTAATGATAAATTAGGGTCAGCAGGTGTATCACAAATTCCATCCCCTCTATATTGGCAACCATTTCCATTTACATATTCATCACCATCAGCCGTTTCATGAGGATGAAACAAATTAAAATAATGCCCCATTTCATGATTTACTGTAAAACGATTAAAACACCCGTTTGCAACTATGATTCCCTGTATTCCAAACCAAGTAAAAGAGGATATACCACAAAGTGCATTATCACCCGAATTCAATGATCCTACAGCATATATATCGATTACATTATTTGTATTATTAATCGATTTTAATTGGTTGATTTCCACATCTCCATCAGTTGTGTAATAATCAGAATCTAATATATAATCAACAGGACTATATTGATAAAATCGAATATTTGCATTTATATAATCATAATTTAAATCATCAATAATAGTTGGTAAAATTATTTCATTTAATCCTCCCGTTCCATTATCTCGCTGTACGATGTGGAATTGGACTGGAACCCATTTTAATTCTCTATTATTTACATTATTCGATTGTAAAAATTCTCTAAACTGAATTGATGATTCTCTTATATTTTCAGCATTAGCTATAGTTCCACACCCACCTAATTCAAAACTAAATGCAATATGTAAAATAGATGTTATTAATATGTATTTTTTTATCATTATTTTTTTATATGTATAAAACAGATAAGGTTCCAAATAAATGGAACCTTATCAATGAATCTATAATATGAGTTATTTTTTTAGTTACCGCTTAAAATTATTTGAACGATGGCTAGAATATCTGTTACATTCACACTGCCGTCTACATTCATATCAGCTGAACATGATTGATCTTCTGTTAATTCAATAATTCCAAGAATATTATTTACAACCGCAATAATATCAACAACATTAATAACACCATCTAAATTTAAATCACCAGGAGGGCATGTAATCGCTGAATCAGCATCAATAATTGCATGAATCATCATATTACCAGTATAACCCATATCACTAATCGGAGCCCAAGTTCCTGCGGGTCCTGATTTAGTTAATACAATGCTATTTTCTGAAGATGTATCAAATCCGAATGGACTTGAAGAGCTGAATTCCATAATTCCCATCCAAAAATCACCCGTTACAACTATATTTGGATCATCATCATTAATATTATAAGAATTCCATCCCATAACACCATTATTTACAATTCGGCTATAAATTTCTCCACCTGGCTCACCTTCAACATCTTCCCAAATTTTTATATGGAATGCTCCACCACTAGCCATTTGGTACCAATTATATCTTAAAACCAATCCTGTAGCTGTAAATTTAACTGCAGTAAAATTCTGAGAACCAAAATTTAATCCATCTTCAGCAGTTCCATCATCATATCCAAGTTCAACTACAGTATCTGATTGAGGAATTACAGTTACATCATCTGAACGCGTACTTTCTTCACCGCTTGGATGTACCCATGAAATACTAAAACTATATTCAGAATTATTAGTTAACCCAGTTGCATTATATGAATTTGTTGAAACACCAGTCCCTATAATTACATCATCTTGGAATACATTATAAGTTACACCAGCAATACTATCAACAGCATCCCACGTTATTAATGCACTTGCATCCATTCCATCAGCTGTTAATCCTGTTGGAGCTGAATACATTGTATTTACATAGATTCCAAAATTATCTACCCATAGACCAGTTCCTTGACCAGGCGTTGGATTAAAATCATCATCATCATATCGAGTTTCAAACTTAAATCGAACTGTTTTACCTTGAAAATCAGATAAATCCATCATCACATTACCATTAAATGCTAATCCTGGCTCATAAGTTTGCCATTCCATTGTCCCCGGTCTATCCACATCGCAATAATCGTAAAATACATCACTCCAACTACCAAAACCAGAAGCCATCATACCTTGTTCTCCATCAGCATCATCAGAAAAAAGCTCCTCACCACCAATTGCTCTTACCAAAATATTATCTACTTGAAAACCTGATTCAGGATAAGTACCACCAGTACATTCAGGGTCTGAAGTTGCATAACATGGATCTGATAAAAATGCAAATCGAATGATTACATTTTGATTTGAATAATCAGATAAATTAAATGTTTCATCATGCCAGTCAGATTCACTCGCCCAACCAGGTAAACAACCTAAACCATTCCATGCACCACCATAACCACAATCAAAATCATAACCATTTGCAGAAACTAATGGGTTAAAAGTTTCACCACCATCATTAGAAATTAATACGGTAGCTTGATCCCAACCATCTAACTCAGGCCAATCTGCAACCGCACCCTGAGCACCTGCTGGCGACTCAATAAACCAATACATTTCAGCATCTAAAACTGCACCTTCTGCAGGTACAGCAATCTCTGGTGTATCTAAATACTGAATCCAGCTATTTAAATAACCACCCACTTCTTCATCTCCTGCCCAATAGTTATTTGTACCATTGCCGGAATTAAAACTTGATGAATGCCAAACTGCAGAGATTTCTCTTACAGATACTCCATAGTAATCATCTAAATATCCGTTTGCATCTGCATCACCATCCCAATCAGGCATATCACATCTTAGATCAAATTTAAAATAAATATCATCCGTATCTGAAATTTCTGGAATTTCAATATCGGGTGATAACATATTCCAAAACGCTCTTGCTGAATCTTGAGCTGTACCCTCTGCATCTGTTGATGCATCATTTGGAGAATTAAAACTATGTACTGGTGAACTTGAATTCTGATCACTATGATTCCAACCACCATCTGGAATCCAATCTTCAACATCACCCTCAAAATCTCTAAAATAAACACTCGTCTCGTATCTACTTGTGTTTATTGCCGGGCTTGTTTGTTCTATTCCTAAAGCCCTAGCCGATAATTTATTCGTCTTTTTCACTTTTGCGGGTAATAATCCCAACAAAGGCATTAATGCAAATAAAAGTATTTTTTTCATACTAACTCCTTTTTATTTTATTTTAAAATTTAAAATTCATACCAAATTGATGAGTAGAATTTAAATCACCATAATTAACAAATGCATAATCCAAATTAAGAATTATACCTGATAAATTTAATTTGACACCCGAACCTAAAGCTAAACCTGCTGTATCATGATTAATATGATACCCTGTTCTTACAAATACTAATTGATTCCATGCATATTCTAAACCAATGTTACCCATTAATAAATTATCAACTGGGTCAACACCATCTAATGCAAATGTAAGTTTATGAATAGAATCTTTAATATAATAACTATCTTTTCCAATAATATCTGTTTTAATTCCCATTCTAAATATTAATGGAAGTGGCCATGTTTTTGTGACTGACTGCTCAGGTGCATCTGTAATTTCATTTTTACCAATTTCCAATGCATCACCATGATATTGTAATTCAGGTCCAAAATTAGAAACAGACATTCCTAAAATCATCCCCCATAACCCCGTATCAAATATTGATCCAATATCAATAGCGATTGCTTGTGCTCCTGCAGCAACATTTACATAGGATTCTCTTACATATTTCATAGTTACACCTAAATTCAATCGATCTGTCATTCTTCTTGCGTAGGTTATACTTAATGCAAAATCATAGAGTCTAAAAAATCCACCAGTACCATCTGAATCTTCAGTTGTGGTTTCTTCCATTTCACCAGAATCTAAAAACATTAGATGTCCACCAATATAATCACTTGGTGTAACTTTTTGAGCAAATGCAATAATATGATGATTAATATCAACTGAATATAGACTTGCTTTACTTAAGTACGCATCACTTCTTGTAATTGATGATATACTTGCAGGATTATATGGAATTGCCTCAACACCTTGTCCTGCGGCAACTTGTGCTCCAGCCATCCCTATTGCTCTAATTCCTGTTTCTAATTTTAAAAAATTAAATCCAGCTGTCGCTTCCTTAGTAACCGTATCAGGTTGGTCAGGATTACCAGCTAACGCAAAGCTAATTAATAAAATAAAATTTAATTTTAACATATTTTTCATTTATAATCCCTATCTGATAACAGCAAATTTACTGATATGTTTTTTACCTTGAGCTTCTACAGTATAAACGTAAAGCCCTGGCGCTATTTCTTGATTATTTGAAGTTCGTAAATCCCAAAATTCTGAAGAAGTAAAAGAATCATTATGTTCTAATGTTCTAATTTGCTCTCCGGTTAATGTATAAATTTTAATTGTGCATTTTTCAGGAAGTTTTGTAAAAGCCATTCGTTTAGATTGTTTTGTTTCATCCATTCCTGATTGCACGATATATGGATTTGGTACCACTTTTATTTTTTCTAAATCTGATTGCTTTACATTTCTTGAACTTGCAAATTGTGACATATCCAACAACCATGAATCACCATCAAGATATGCTTTTGCAGTTTCAATTGAAATTTTATCACCAGCTTTCCAAGGCTCTTCAACGATTCCATCCGCAGGTATACAACACGGACTATCATATGGACATTGAGGATGACTATTCGGTAATAAGAATAAATCTAAATTAAACTTATATGTCTTATATGCAAACTGAGAACATTCTTCATTTTGATGATAATAAAATGCTGTATCTGTAACCCCAACTTCAAAGAAAGAGATTTCTTCACCTCTAATATATTCTGTATTTGCTGAAACTAAAATAACGTCATTTCCTGTAGTTGTATTTTTAACTTTAAATGGAAATTCCCATGATTGTAAATTTAACTCTGACTCACAAATTGCAGCTTGCCCCACAATTTCTGATCCAACATCAGTTTCAATTGTAAAATTTTCCCAAGGACCTGTAGCTGAATATGCAGGTGATGTTTCTCCAAAATGTATCTCATAATCATAAAACTTTTCTATTTTATTATATGTTGTTAATTTTACATTAATACATTCGTCTTCATTTGTAATATCTAAATCTATATTTGAAATTTTATTTTGTTCAGGGAATTCAAAATTACTATAGGGATTGCCAAATTTCACCATTAACCCATTATGGAAATCAGACCAATTTTCATCATAATCCATATTCCCTTTATTTTCAATTTGATGATTTATTAATAAATACCGTGGTTGTGAAAATTGAATTTCCCCATAAGTTTCATCAATATTATTAATAATAGTTTCTGGATATACTAAAATAGAATCAGCACCAGATAAAAGAGGATTACCCAATTCATCTGTAATTTTTGTAGTATCTACAGAATTATCATCAAGTGTATCTAATAATAATTGATATTTAAAAATAGAGTTATTTTGTATATCAACCGGTAAATATGTTCCGCCTTCATTTTCAACTTCATAAACAAATAATGCGGGGTCTTTTAAATTTAAATTTTGATATGATTTTGCATCGTTATCAGCAGATATTGTATATAAAAATAAATTATCATTTAAACCTCCATCGGCTTCATAAGCATGATTTTCTTCATTTACAATGATATAAACTCTCTCACCATTACCAAAAGCATCAAGTGATGAAAATGGGCCTTCACCATTTTCAGGTTCAGGATATTCAACATTAATTGGTTTAAAGCCAGGTGTTACCTCTACATAATTTTTATCTCTATAACTCGTTCCTTTAGATGATTCAAGACTCATTAATCCATGAGGACTTGCCCAATGATTCGGATTAGTTCCTGTATTATAAACAGTGTCAGCAACATAAAACCCAAACTGAATGGTGTCCATGGTTATATCATACTCAATAATATGATCCAAATATTGAACTAAGGTATCACAAGTCGTACAATTAAAATTAGGTAATGAAGAACACCAGCTATTTGAATTTGATATATTACCACCAGCATCACTTAACCACGTATTAGATTCAATTCCATAAAAGTTCAGATAACAATCAATAGAGTCAACAACAAGCTCATCAAATTCACTTAAAATAGTTGTATCTACTAATACAGTATCAGTTTCAAAGCTCCAATTTACTTCATAATCAGCACTTACTCCCATATCATAAGAAGTGACTGCATAAGTATATTGAATTCCATCATCCACATCCTCATCAATAAACGAATGAACAATACCACTATTTGAACCTAAATCAAACCAAGGTGCTAACGGATCAGGGCCACTTATTTCTTCACCAAATTTATCTTGATCCTCAAAATCAGTTAAATCATATTGAGCAATTGGTCTCCATCCAACATGAATTCCTTCATTATCAAAAATCATATCAAACGCGTCATCACCCCATGTATCACCACCATCTTTACTTTTATAAATACGATACCCTTCAAAATCTGGGTAATCCGTAATTCTATCCTTTGAATGTTCTGCAGAATCATCCCAATATAATGTTATTTTTTCATGTTCAGTCACCGCATAAACTTCAGGTGTAGCAGGAGGTGAAAATCCTTGATAAGACTCATCATACATTAGCTGAGCCATTGTTGCGTTATTTCGTAGATCTTCTAAATTTTGCCCCATAATTACAGCAAAAGAAAAAAAGATTTCCTCCCCAACTTCTAAATCAAACGGTCCACAACTCATCATTAATACGCAATCTAATCCCTCATCATACTTTGCTAATAAACCATCCATTGAGTCAAAATGTGGATTTAAAAAATCATGATCATCAACGTCCATATCAGCCGTATGAAAATAATTATCCATTTCTTCATTTGTTAAATTTGTTGTATCACCAGTCATTAACTTAAATTGAATTTCTTCTTTATTCTTAGAAACTGGGCAGCCTTCTGAACCAGCATAACAACCAGAAGAATTACTTTCTGCTGAAACAACGCCTGGACGAGCATACCAATCAAAATGATGCCAATCCGTCATTCCTAATGTATCACCAGGAAAAATATCAGGATTATTATCACCGTCTAAATCAACATATCCAGAAGACAAAGGCGTATCTAATAATTTTACAGCAGAAAAAGCTAAATTAGTTGCACCTGAACTATTATCATCTAAATCATAAATATAAGCAAATCTAAAATCTTTATCAAATCCCATCATATCATCATCATTAGTTCTTCCGCCATAGCTACCGTCCGCATTTGCACTATATGAATCAACATCAAAATAAAAACCAACTGATGCATTTTTATAATTAAATCCTGCACCATCATTAATTTTACTTCCATCAGGCATCGTCATTCCTTCATGAAAAACACCATTTTCATCAACATAATCACCACTTTCATTTCTAACTTTTACCGTAACAAATGCTACATCCTCAGCAAATGCAACTCCATAAGAATGCGCCATTGCTTTTACTTTAATACCCATAGGATAACCCATATTTTCATATTCGGTTCCTAATTCTACGGGATTTCCTCGGTGAGCCCATCGATCATCAAATTCCATATATACATCTTCATCGGAAATAAAAGTACCAACTGTTGCTGTTGCACCTGCTCCATCAAGCCCACCATCAGAACCTTCTTGTGTAACTTCAGCGTACCACCCTGGCCAATTTGGTTGACCCGTTTCTACATTTGTCGGCCATGTTTCAGGCAAAGTACTTGTTGCAAGCATAGGGTATGTATCATCTGGACTTGTATATTCACCTCCATAAATATCTCCAGAAGTAACATTACTTCCATGTGTCGTTCCTCTTGCACCCCATGTCGGTTGCCAATCTGTAAAGTCTTCACCTTTAAACCATGATTCTGCAACATTAGCCCCGTAATAAGCATATTCGTCATCTGCTGTCCAAGGATCACCATCAGTACCATATTCATATTCATCTTTATAAGGTGATGTTAATTCTCGTTTTTTAAATGCAGGTCTTTTAGCCCAGGGATAAATAAATCCGACTTTTGATGATGATAAATTTAAATCTTCATCTTCATCAACAGAAATATATAATGCTTGCTCTTCTGGGCAGATTACCCATTGATGTGAACCGTTGAACAAATTACCAGATGTTATATCAGACTCAAAACAATTCTCTGCAAGTGGGGTAAATACAGGAGTTTCATTTTCAGTGCTTAAATCAAATAATACACCTTCAAAATTTGTAACAGAACCGTCAATCCATAAATCATATGCTAATGAAGATTTATAAACATTGTAAAGATTTCCACCTACAATTGCTGAAGATACGATGTACCAATCAGTTGTTATATCTGAAAAAGGATTATTTGTTAATTGATGAGCATAATGAGTTCCAGGAACGCCAAATAAAAATCCAAGTGCTGGAAAATATTGATAATCACCCCATAAACCACTTGGATTATGATCCCAATCAATAAAAGTACCATAATTCCCAATAGCAGATTGGAATTTACCTTTCGTTAAATACCCTCTGGCTCTATCAAATAATGGGTCAGAAGGTTTACTACCTGTAGCATTTAATGGTATATTAATATCAGGTTCTTGCGTGTTTTCTTCATTTGAGTTTATATCAGCAGAATAAAGACTACCAATTGAAAATAAAGAAATAAGTAAAATGTAAAATGTTTTTTTCATATTATTCTATTAATTAAATTCTATTTTAACATGGAAATTGATTTGCCTTTGAGGAAAAATCCTCCATGGTGTGTCATAAAAAGAGTTAGATAATGTTCCACCATCTTCTGGTAATCCTACATTTTTCAGACTCTGAGGGCCAGGGTCAAGTGGATCACCTGTTGTATAATAAATATCTAATGCATTTGGTATATTCAACAAATTATAAATGGAGGCACCCAATGATAACCTTGTCTTTCCGAAAGAAATATACTTTGAAAAAGTAACATTCATATCTTTATAAGACGGAGATCGTTCTGAATTCTTTGCACCTTCTTCAGATTGATTTCCTGAATAAATAATAGGTGTATAAGGGTAACCAGACTGATAAAAACTAGTTAAACCCATACGAATTCCATAAGGTAGAACCGTATATAATGTCATTGCAATATCATGTGTTCTATCATAAGATTGCAGATATTCTTGTGTTGGTGCAGGTTCACCTGTAGTGACTTTTGAATATGCTTCCCAATCATAAGATCTGTTTGCTTTTGCAATTGAATACGTATATTGAATCATTGTATTAATCATTCTTCCTCGCTGTTCAAGATTAATATCAATTCCTTTAGCAGAACCATAATCATAATTTCGAAATACATTATAACTATATACTCCAAAATTCTTTTTCTCTGTAGTTAACATCTGATCCATATCTTTTGCCCAACCAATAACTGAATATGCAAAATTTCGTCCTACCTGAACATTTACACCAAATTCATAAATAACAGACCTACTCGCCGTCATCGCCGCATTACCAACTAATGGAAGAGATTGTTCAAATATTGCTGTCGGGTCTTCTAGCTGGCCTGTATTAATAAATACATTTCGATAAATTGGATTTTGATAATAAACCCCATAATTAAATGTAAAATTAGATTTATCAGTAATAACATGGCTAAACCCTAATCGAGGACTAATTTTATAAAGAAATGATGTATTTGTAAATAAAACATTTGCTTTTGAATTAAATGAATCATCTAATAATGGCTCAGTTAAATTTTCAATATAGTTACCATAAGAATCAACATCTCTAACACCATTACTTTCGCCTGAATCTCCTGTATTTGCGACACCATCTAATCCATAATCATTAAAAGCATCCTGATCCCATTTACCATCAGTATCAGCATCTAAATAAAAATAAGGAGTATAAGGAGAAATATTTCCATAAGGATCTGCCCATAAACGTGTATTATAATTTACCATATCAACACGAACACCCGCATTTATCACCATCCAAGGTACTTCTATAGTATTATTTATATAAAATGAAATCTCTTGAGGTTCTCTACCTCTATCAAAAGTATTATTATTATTTAAATCAAAGTATTCTTCACCGACATCCCATAACCCATTATCTTCACCTGTATCAGGATATACTAACATATTCCCAGAAGACCTTACTTCATAAATTTCATTATCACTTAATCCGTCACCATCACTATCTAATTCTTCTTGAACCATCCATTCATCTGGTGTGATGCCAAAAATTTCAACCCATTCATTTATTGTATAATCTTGGGCTAATAAATTATCGGCTCCAAAATCTTTATAATCTTCTGAAAAATCTTCAACTATTGGTCTTGCTCTATATGGAGCTTGAACCTCATAATACTCAATTAAATGTGATTTATAACTAATACCTAATCGAGCTTTCCATTTATCTGTAATTTGAGATGTAATATCAAATTTTAATTCATTCGTAAATGTTGTTGATTCATTATAATAATAGTCACTTCCACCAAATGCTTTAAATTCATTCCATCCGAAGTAATAAAGACTATCATAATTTTCAAATACAAAATCATTATAAGATTCAATATCTAAACTTCCGCCCTCATCCATAAATTGATACGTATCATACATCAAATTATCACGATGAAATGATCTATCAAAAAATTGGCTATAATTTACATACATTTCAGGAGTCAACCATGTAGAACCATCTCTATTTATTGCTTCTTTTAATAAGATAGGCTCATCCCACTCACCATCACCAAATGAGTTTGTAATATTTCCTTCACCATTAAAACATTCATAGTTATTTATACTCGAATTATAATAACACTCCATACAAATAATACTACCTACTTCATTTACACCACAATCAGTAAATGATTCGCCTTGATCAAAAATTCCATCACCATTGTCATCATCCCAATCTTCTGTTGCGGACCAATCATAATTACCAATAACAGGTGCACCTAAATACCATCCACTTTTATCATCTTGCTTTGGATAAATAATATTTCCTTGATCTACTTCATGTGGAATTATTTCAGCATCATACGGATCTGAATATGGTCTATTTCCTGCTGAATGACTCCATTCAAACCAATCAGGGTAACCATCGCCATCACTATCTGCCCATCTTACACCTTGAAATTGCTCTTGTCTAAAATGTGATAATCTTAAGTTATAAAATGTTCTTGGGCTTATTGAATGATTAAACTCAAAATAAAACCGTTTAGTATCTCTAAATAGTTCATTTTGTCCTTCATTCCAATATTGATATGTAGGATCAAATCGTTTTCGCTGTGCATTTACCTGCCAATATGAAAAATTTGTTCGAATACTGTTGGTTGGATTATAAGTTAACTTTGTAAAGATATCATTAATATTCTCAAATCCAAAAACTTGTAGCCCAGAGTTTGAATCAAAAGGTTGAATCATATTATCACGATTAGTTCTATTTCCTGGATCATTTTTCTTAAATATTAAATCATCAAAATTAAGGACTTGATAATTTGAACTCGTCATTTGACCTGAAACCCAATAATGTAATTTACCCGCGGTCTCAGGAATTGGTACTTTTCCACCTAAACCAAAATTATAATCATTGTACTCTTTTGCTTTATCATATGCACTACCAAATGCACTTGTTGCATATTTAAACTTTAGTGATATTTCATCGCCACCTTTTGCGGTATGATAGTTAGCTACAGCCGACATTGCATCTCCATATTCAGCGGAAAATCCTCCTGGCTGAAAATCAAATTCTCTCACAGCAAATAGATTTAACCGTGTTCCTGTTCCAATACCACCAAAAATTGGATTTTTAATATACATTCCATCAATCATATAACCAATTTCACCAGATCGTCCACCACGAACATGTACTTCTTCAAGCCCTCTTTCTTCGTGTCCGGGAATACCTTGTTGACGACTTTCAACTTTTACAACACCTGATTGTAATGAAAACAATTCACTCACATCTTTTAATGGAAGTGCTTTAATCGCTTCACCACTTACTGTTTGTTTAGTACCTGTAACATCATGTTCAACCATTTCTCGTTGAGCTTCAACAATTACTTCTTCACCAGATATGCTTTCAATTTGTAATTTTATATTTAACCATTGAGTTTGATCCATTACAATTGAAACATTTTTTACACTATGTTGTCTATATCCAATCATTGAAAAAATAATATCATATTCACCAACAGGAACATTCAAAATAAAATAATTTCCTTCTACATCTGTCATTGCACCAAATGATGTGCCAGGAATATAAACTTGAGTACCAGGAAGTCCCTCTCCTTTTTCATCGATTACTCTTCCTCTAATCGTTCCATCAGTTCCTGCAATAATCATTGAGCTAATAAAAATTATTATACTAAAATATCTAACCAATTTCATATTTAAAAACCTTTTCTATATGTTGGAGCGAACTTAACAATCCCAGATGATTTTTTTGGAATAAACTTCTCTTCTCCAAATGCATTTGCCAGTTCATTTAAACTATTAAATATCATACTTGGTGATGCTTCAGATTCACTATAACGGTTCATTATCCATTCTTGGCCAAGCACCATTTCATAATCACCCCAACTATAATTTATTTGTTGTTTTACGATTCCAAGACTATGTGCAACCCAATAAATTTGCTCTTCATTATATTTTACACCGCTTCCAACCATTGTCATTGACGCGAATTTAGTAATTTTAAATATATCCATTAAAGTAGTATCACTAAAGGTATTTCCATTAATTTCTAAATCATTAAAAAGTAATTCATCACCATAATCAACTTTATATGAAGATTGAATATTATAAACAGCTGAATTACCATTTACAGAATCATTAAATGTAGAAGAATATTCATGCTCTACCACTTCTCCATCTCTAAATGGTAAATAAAATAAAACAGAATCCATATTGCCCGAATGCGGTGTCCAACCATTATCATGAAAAACTTCATTTTGATCATCCCAAACACCACCGTAATAATTAAAATAACTTGGATATACAAGTTCGTAAATCGCTTCAGCATCATTTCTATAAATAAAATAATCAGATGTATTTAATTCTAAACCATTATTCATCCAACCTACATTTGTCTTCATAATGTTATATGAATATGCATCATCCGTTAATTCATCAATAATATGATTTTCTAATAACATATTTATTTCTTTATAATCAGTATATGGCTTGATAACTGTATCTTTTAAAGTGACCCAATTAACAGGAGTAACCACAGAACCATCTATCAATGTATAAGATTCATCTGGTACAAAAGTTCTGATTGTATCACCATTTATATCAATTAATACATTATTTGGTAGCTCACCAATAATTGTATCGTTTTCAGTAATATTCCAAAACATTATAGAATCTTCAGCTAAAACCCCAAATTTGTATTCATAAATAATGTAATCTTGGTAGGCATCACAATCAACTCGAACAGAATCTCCATCATTAAAAATTCCTTCAGGTGCAGTATCTAAAATCCATACACTATCTGGTTCACAAACTTCAACAAGAGTCGTATCAAAATCTGATAAATCTAAATAAGAATAAATAGAATTTGAAATATTATCTATCACTTTAATTGTTTTATTAAATACAAATGGATCTTCCACTTCGATTAGATTTTCAGTTTGATCAAAATAAAAATCACCGATATACTCAACAGATAGACAGTCACCAAATTCATCATCGATTGAAGAATCTTCACATGATTTATGATCAACATCCTGAGCTCCTCGATATCTATTTATTTCAGAATCCCATTCAAATGTTGAATAATCTTTATGTTTAGGTGAAGAAACAACAATCGTACTCGATAATGTAGTGTCATCATTCACAACTTCAGAAAAAGTAATAAATTCTTCACTATTAATATCATACATTAATGATTGATAAGCAGTGGAGTCTGGAGAAATATAGAGTAAATATTCTGGAAAAGTTTGTAGATTTAAAGTATCACTATTATTAAGTTCAGGATTTAAATTAGTCGTATATTTTAAATCAAGTTTTTTATGTAGTGGATAAAAATAATCTTCATAATCACCTTTTTGACCTTGGAGATTATCTTCTAATGTATTTTGGAGTTCACTTGTTTTCGATTCATCAGGGTCATCAAATAACCCACAACTAATTAAAAAAATGGTGAAAAATAGGATAAATATCTTTTTCAAGCCCACATGTCCCTTTACTTGTAATTTTATCAAATTTAAAGCGTAGTATTTTACTCAATTTAGGAAAATACAACAGTTGTAAATTTACCAAGATAAAACAACTTTATCCAAGTGTATAAAATCAGTTTAATGTGTTTGAATAATTTCTATTTAAATAATATTATTTTTTGTACTCGTCTAAAATTATTACCTAATTCTGCATTAATAAGGTATACACCACTTGATAAGTTATACCCATCAAATGTGAGGGAGTGATACCCTGCACTCATTAATTCAGTATCTTTTAATATTTTTACTTTTTGACCTAATACATTAAACACTTCAATTTTAACTTCTACAGGTCGTGGTAGAGCAAAATCAAATGTTGTTGCAGGATTAAATGGGTTTGGATATGCATTTCCAAATTCAAATTTCTTTGGTAATCCTAAATCAGTAAGGCTTTCTTCTTGACCTAATAAATTGTCTTCAATATCATATCCTAAGACTAATTTAATATTCCAAGTATATGTATCCTCAATGGACATATTTTCCAATTTCAACATATCATTATAAGGAATTTCTATACAAACTAATTCAGGACTTGATGCTTCACAGGTTCCACCAGGATCTACTAATAAATCTTTTGTTCCCCAGCTTGCCAATGTTGGATTCGCACCGTCTTCATCAACTTCCATTATAGGATATCGTAATTCAAATACAGCTTCTTTTTCAAATGGTGTATTTATATCATCCTGAGGAATATTAGGAATATCAGTGAAAGCTCTATTTGCTTGATTAATATCCCATTCAAATTTCACGCTCCAATTATCAAGATTTTGATGACTTACATTACTTGCATTCACAATCACTGATGTTAATTTCCAAACATAAGCTCCCTGATCATTGCTATTACATTCAACCCCTTCATCATCCCAAATACATGCAGGAGCATCTTGGCACTCTAGCGCAAAAGGTATTTCATCACAAGGTGTATCATTATCAGCACCGTCAAACCATTGTGCAGGTTTCACCTCTCTATAATCCTTATAGAATCTCAAATTATCAGGAGTCAAACTTGAGTCAGCCCAATCAACTCTTTGAATATATAAGTCACCAGGATAAGATACTTGAAAACTTTTTATATTATGTTCATCTTCACCAAATACAAATCCATCACTTTCATTATTTGCCTCAACAATACCTATTTTCACATAATCACCACCGTATTGATTACCTAAAGCACCATCATTTCGTTGTGGTTTCATACCAAATTTAAAATCCCAAATTAAATTACTTTCAGTAGGATCTGGATTCGTTTCAATATTTGGTTCATCAGATGGCTCATAATAAACCTCATATCGATTATTAGGGTCAAAATTATTTTCAATTATTAAACCATCTAAATTTAAATCACCCACTTGTAACCAAAATCCATGAAATGGTTCAATAAATTCAATTTCGTGATAACTATTTGTTTTTGGATTCCATGTATTTAGTGTAGGTGAAACAATTTTTGAATTTACAGCTTCATCCCATGTTATTATGGTTTTACATACAAAATCATCTTCCGGTGTAGCTAATAATTCATCCCAAACACATCCATTATTCCCAATACAGCTATCTTCACTCAAATTACCAGAACAATTATTAATATCATTTGGATCTGTAAATTTAAGAGAGCGTTTATGAACTGTTGCTACTAACGGATTTGCTAATAAATTCCAACCCTCTTTTATTAAAACAGATTTTTTCTTTACTATTTCTCCAGTGAATTCAAAAATATTAGGGTATTTTAACCACAAAATATTTGATCGCCCTGTTTCAATTTGACCAATAGTATTACCAGATTGATTTAATAATAACCATTCATCAATAAATTCATATTCTAAAATTTGAGAATCTACAAAATATTGATTAAATAGTGCGTTCAATCCAATTCCACTTCCTGAAACATCAAACGGATAACCTAACATAAATCGAGCACCAGCAGAACCAGTATTATTTTCAAATGGGTCAATTAAATTCTCTTCTTCATCTAATGACCAAAATGGAAATACTAAAGTTGTATCTGTTAATATTAATGGACTTGAAGTATAGGCTGTATCACATTGTCCATTATCACCATAATAATCACCATGATCACATAATAAAAATCTGAAATAAATATCATCATTAATAACATTATTTCCAAAATTACCACCAGTTTCAATAAAGAAATCATTATATAAATTATCATCAATATAATTACCATCCTGTGCATACATAACTACATTTTGATTTAAATCATTAATCTCATATTGAATATGCCCATGAGGAATTTGAACATCAATTAATTGGTTTACTTCACCATCTGCATCAATATCCAAGAATACATTAAAAGAATCAATATTCTCATCTTCATCATATAAGATAGAAGTTAAATCTACCCAATTCATACTCCCATTCATCTGACTACTTTGATATGCAACTTTAATTTGTTTTAAAAATGGTCTTGGATCAAGTTTACACGATTGTGTTTCAACATCCCACATACCCTTATAATCAATACAATCTGAATATTCTGTTATTTCGATATATTCCTGATTGGATTCTATATATTGTAATTCATTATTTCCAATTTGATAACTAATTGAATCATATTCAAATGACTTTGTAATATGAGGTTTAATAAAATTATTTAAAGACAGCTCAAACTTATCAACGGTTTCAATGCAAATTTCACCAGGGCTATCGGCATTTTGGTCACCACAATTTTCACCACAAATCATTGAAAGACCAGTTCCACCATGACTATTAACGGGAGAAATTTTATAACAATATTCTTCTCCTGGTAATAATCCATTATCAAAATAATAAAATTGCTGTCTTCCATTATCTCCATAATCACTACTAAAGAAAAAGTCCGTTGGCTCATCGACTACAAGATTTGCATGAGGAACATAACTACTACCTGTATTAGGTCCTTTTCTAAAAATCAAATATTCAGAAGCAATATGTGCATTTTCACCAATTTGAGGAAATCCTTCAGGCCAATTATCACTTTCAATTCCAAATATATCATTATTGTCATTAAATTCTGATTCTAACCAATTTAATTCGATAAAGTATAAATCTTCAGTTAAATCTGCATCTGAAGCATTAATTGGTGCTGGTGGTGGCTCTAAACTAATGTAAACTGTAACTGTATCTGATGACTTTATATTTTCAAAATTACCATACGGATCAATAACATCAACTACAATTTCATGAGTTCCGATACTTAAATCATAATCAAATGTTTCATTAGTGCCTCTTAAAATACCATCAACATACCATTGATATTGTAATTCATCATGAATTTCTTCATCATTTTCCATCCAAAAATCTTCATCAAAAATATCATGAATTAATAATGTATCAAAGAACCCATTATTTTCAGCAATTGTATCAGAATCATAAATAGATAATAAAGCTCCATCCCATTGGCCATTTCCATATAATTCTGTATAAAACTCACCTTCATTATAAACATTATCTCCATTTACATCAATAAATGGTTCGCTAATAATTGTACCAAAAGGATAGCCACAACTAGAATGCTCTTCTGCCGTACCTTGTCCTAAAAACCAACTCACACAACCTGTTGTATCTAATGGAAATTCAATATGATAATCTGATTCACCTTCAGGTAAATGATAACTTAAATGGTCATTAAAGAAATTACCTAATCTTACATTTGGTAATCTATTAAACTCAGGTAATACATTTATTGTATAACTACTGGTATCTCTATAATTATAATCATCTCTAACAACTAAGCTTATTTCATGCACACCAGGTTGGCGATATAAAGTGACATTTTTTTGTGTAAATGGATCACCAGCATCCCAAACACCATTCCCATTATTATCAATAAAACCATCACCTTCATTATAAATTCCAATGGGTGGATAATCAGGTTGAATGATTTCTGGTTCTTGGCCTAATATCCATTCAAAATATAGTGTATCATGTAGTCCACCTTGCGGAATAGTATCAACACCCCAATGTTCAATATCAGTAAATGGTGGATAATCATCAGGGTCATAAGAAGCAGATGTCCACCGACCATTCATATCAATATCAATCCAATCTTCCATTTCTTCGCCAAACTCATTATAATCCATATAGCCATTATTTAATACCACACCACTTTCATATATAAACTCACCAGCACCTCTAAACCCAATTTTCGCCCAATCTGTCCCCGGCTGACCATCATGTGGAGGCATCCAAATATATGGGTAAAATTCAGCTAATAATTCTGGATCTAATGAAATGTATGAATAGATTTCATCACAAGTAATATCAAATAACTGTTCATTATTATAGAAGCTATTTTCAATCGAATTGGACTCATTATAATCACCATACTCAACCATTATTGCAGAATGAGGCGCATTATTTACCTCAGGTGCAACTACAATTACCACTGTATCTCTTGCAATATTATGGTCTGGGATAATATTTAATTCATCATCATTCCATACACCTCTAAAATATGTATCTGTTACAACTAATTCTATTTGATAATAATTGGTATCCGTATCAAATTGATTTCTTACAATAAACTCAATATAATCACTTTCAGAATCTGTAAAATCGATAAATGCATCATTATTTAATAAATTCCAATTAAACTGGATTTCATCTTTTGGTTCATCCATATCTTCAGAAATTGAAGCATCTAAATAAATTGTAATAGGATTTAATCCACCTTTACCATCATGTGGGATTTTTCTAAATACAGAATCAACATTTTCTTCAATTAATATTTCTCCATTATGCAAAGAAATGATTGAAATTGGATCTAAATTTTCTGAAGTAATAACTGAAACTTCTTCTGTATAAGGTCCTGCACCCGCTACATTAATACCTCTTACATTATAAAAATATTCGGTTTCATCCAATAATCTTCGAGGGTCGGGTCCATATTGTTGTAGCTCATATTCTGTATCAAACCAATCATCATTCACGCTAATATCAAATCCTTGGTCTACATATAATTCCTGCTCAAGACCACTCTTTATCCTCGAATTAGTAGAATCCTCGCCAAAAATTATCATATTTCTAAATACATCATAATTTTCAGGAGGAAATATCCCATCATCAGTGGAACAACAATCATCTGGTTCATCCCAAAAAAGATTTATTTCTCTATATCCTCCAATTGCTGTTAAACCTTGCCTTAGAGATGGCTTTTTATACCCAACTGTAATTGCAAATTGAACTGTATCCATAGTATCAACAAATAATTCATCAATCATTTCATTACATAATTCATTCTCATTACCATCTAAAGTAAGTGGGCAACTTCCATTTTCCATATGCACACCAGAATGACCATCAATTACAAGTTTATCCAAAACCATAACAGGATCTTCAACAAAATCACCACGGATAAAAGTAAAAAATTTAAGCGTGTCTTCATCCACATTGGATAATGAATCTACCTCTGTTTTAATATCAAAAGAAATTTTTAACTCACCGGGAGAATCGGTAACAATATGCCCAATCCAGGTCCGGGGATTACTTTGGTAATATTCTAATTCACGAATATCTTGAGTAAATTTAGATAAATTAAAATTATTTTCCCACATCCCTTCATTTTCATGGGGAAAATAAAGTTGAACCCATTGATTTGGTGGAGTCATTGGTTCTGGGAAATCAAATCGAGGGTCATATCCATCTGTTGCTCCAAGGTCGATGAATTCTTCATTATCATCCCAAATACCATTATTATTTGAATCTGTAAATGGTTCATTCGGGTCCCAAACACCATTTCCACCTGATGATCCTAAAATATTAGTGGTATCATAAATTGAGAATGTATTTGATACTTCTAATTCAACACCAATGTCAATTTGCCAATTAAAAAGAGGTTGAGGTTTACCACATATAATTTGTGAATGTTGTGATTCACCCAAAAAATGTTGGGCTACAACTGAATAGCAATAATATTGAGTATCATCTAAATTATCATCTATAATAATTTTATTTTGTGAAATATCTGAGGGCTGTACTGGAATATTTGTACGACACCGATACATAGGTTCACCCGCTTCTTCCTCTTGATATAACCCATCTCCATTTTCATCATTCCAAATTGTTTGTACTTGTTCATTACCATACCCATCGTTTTCAAAATAATATTCATAATAAACACATTGATGCGTAAATATCCATTCTCTACCACTTAATTCACAATCGAATTGGTTTGTAATTTCAGAATCTCCATTACAAATCCCGGTATCATCATCATAGCAAGAGGATTCACTTTCTGGGTCACATAATTCTTGTCCATTATTTATCCATTTATATACCGAATATAAATATGCAGAATCATCTCCATAAGATTCAGGTGCATCCCAATTTAATTCAATACTCTGTAAACCAACTCTTAATTGATAATTTTGAACATTATTCATTTTAATTGTTTCAGCTGTTAAAATACTTGTTGGTTCACCTTCTATTCCAAACCCATTTACAGCTCTAACAAAATATGAAAACTCTCTATTCGCTTCTAAATTAAAATCATTATAAAATAAATTGTCAGTTTCTTCAATGAATAGTGTTTGATCATTCAAATAATCTTCTCTATAAATCATATAACTGTTTGCATGGCCATTATCAGGAGCATTCCAAGTAAGTTCAATACTACCCTCTAATCCAGTTAAAGAAAAATTCTGAGGTTGATTTGGTAACGGTTCATCACATAATTGTATAGTTGCAGATTGCCTAACTGATTGCGAAGCAATTTGATCTTGACCAACATAACCATTCCAAGCATAAACTTCAATTGTTACTTCGGCACCCCAATCATATTTATCTTCAACGGTATAAGAAGTCAGTCCAACTACGGTATCTGAACCTGCAAAAGTCAAATCTTCAATAATGTAAATATACTCAAATCCTTCAGTTGTATCAATAATTGATTCAGGTTCATTCCAATGAATTGTAATATCATTCCCTTGCTCTGTACTCAAATTACAATCAACATCTTCGTTTGTATCCAAACCAATATTAATACTAATCGGATAAAATTCATAAATACTATATCCACAAGATTGACAATCTAAATCATTTTCTTGACATGGAGCTGTTGCACTAAAATTTACATTAAATGCATTGGGATCTTCGCATCCAAAAATATTATTTCCTTCTAATGAATTTACATTTTGTTGACTTCCATGTGAAAATGGGGATAATGGAAAATTAATAGTACCTGGCAATAAATCTATATCACCCAATTCATTAGAGTCTGCATCATATAACTTAAATGTAAATAAATCACCACTTGCATTTTGTCCCGGATATAAATCAACTTCAATTGGATTATTAGCATTTAAATCATTACCAAATACTCTCAAAACTGTTTTATCTAAACTATTTTTATGGTAGTATGTCCAACCAACACAAACAGAAGTCCCTGCATTTGGATTATAGTAAATAAAAATAGCATCAGCCTCATCTGGATTATTAGGGTTTAATAATTCAGATAAATCCCCAGTAGGTGCATCACCGCCTTCATAAATTGCTATAGAAGCATTAAAATCATCAATCCGTACATTTTCTATATATATAGTATGAGTTGATGCTGTTTCATAAAATTTTATCTCAGTTGCTGGATGTTCATGCCACATTTGACTAAAACCAAAACTAAATAAAATTAAAGTTAGTAATAAATTCGTTATTTTATTTTTCATAAAATTCAATTTGTTCAATTTCCTATTCGGATTAAAATGATTAAAAGCATTTTGTGTAATTTGTAATTTTTTTATATTTTTTAAATTGAGATTCATCACAGCCTACTTAATTAAAATTAATTTTTGTGTTGCAGCATTTTGCCCTTGCTCCACTTTAAGTAAATATAT
Source organism: Fidelibacterota bacterium (assembly GCA_014381925.1). Taxonomy (GTDB): domain Bacteria; phylum Fidelibacterota; class Marinisomatia; order SCGC-AAA003-L08. The sequence continues at coordinate 28,976 of JACNKR010000060.1, forward strand.
TCCTGATGAAAAATTATTTGCATCCCAGATGAATTGATGATAACCAGCATCTATATATCCTTCATAAACCACATCAACTACTTGTCCAATCAGATTGTAAATATAAATTGAAGTTTGGCCATTCTCATTTAATGCTAATTTAAATTGAGTTGTAGGATTAAATGGATTTGGATAGGCTTGATTTAAATTGAAATCTACCGGTAAACCAATTTCTGATGCAAGCGGATCTTTACCTAATAAAATATAAAAACTTTTAACTTCAAATCCAGGATCAATTTCAATTTCATTTATTGTCCGCATATCAAATAAATCACCATTTAAAATTAATGAAATATCAAATTCAGTATTTAATCCATTAAATTCCCATGATAAATTCATTGGGTAATTATTATTTTTACTATTTAAAGAAATATTCCAAATTTGACTTTGATTAGCATTAATCTGTTTTCGAATATCTGAATAATATTTCTTTGAATCTGCAAAATTTCCATTTATATCCTCATCACCAATCCATTTTTTTTCTATAAATATATCAAAGGGGAAATCAGAAACAGGTGATGGTAAATCAACTTCGTCTTCACCATACCTAAATCCATCGGATGCTAATTCACTCATACCAATTCGTATTTCATCTGAAACTTTATTTTCGCCAATTGAGGAAATTTTTACATTCATAGACCATAAATCACTTTCCATTTCTTTTCCTAATTGGTCAAAACTATGTGGTCTAATTTTTAATAATAAATCACCTCGAGCTGCATGCCAAAAATATCCTTCAAATGGATGAATTGAGTTTGTAGAAAAATATCCACTTTCATCAAATCCATGTAAAGTTGGTTGAACAAATCCAAATGAAACAGCTTCATCATAAGAGTATGTAGAATTATCCTCTAATCTAATAATTTCAAAATTTGTCTTATCAATCGGTCTAACTAAGGTATTTGAAATTAAATTCCACCCTTTATTCAAAATAATATCTGCTTTTGAGAATTCTCCCTGGACGACACTTAATGTATCATAATCTATAAATTCTGCATTGGTAATTGGGTCACCATAAATTGTTAAATTTCCTTGAGCTGTATTATTTAAATAATACGCATCACCCATTTGCATATATAAATTATTAAATGATCCAGATTGTGTAAATCCAATCCATTCATATCCCCACTCACCAAATCCATGTGGTTCCTGAAATGCATCAATCATTCGAGGCATATATGGTTGAACAGGAGGTCCAAAAATATGCCAACCGATATCGAAAATTCGAGTAACATTATTTGAGGAAATAGTAAATAACTCATCGCTCTCATCTTCAATTGTATTTATCGATGTATTCCAGTCAAAAGGTGGAATTGAATCATTAATATCAAAATAATCTCCCCGATCATAAACAATTATTTTCACAAGAGTATTATGATTTATTTCTATTCCTTCACCCTTAATATAGGTCGTGTCTAAAATTGTTTCTTCACCATTAAAAGCTGGAGCACTTAGAGCAAAATTATCACCTGTATAATCTTGAATAGAACTGTCTAATTCTGAAATAAATGGTGTAAATATACTCGAAGTAATTATTTCAGCAAAACAAGTTGATTCCGCAATATTCCAATGATGACCAGAAGCTTCACAAGACATAGAATTTGAAAAATAGTTAGTAATGTCTGTATTATCACATATTTCAATATTTAATGTATCTACTGAACAACTATTTTCAGATTCTTTTTTATAAAAATCTTCGGCTTGTATCCATGTATCTCCAGCATCATAAGATGTAAATAAATTTATTTTACCAATATTTTGAACGGATGATAATTCCAAAATAACAGGAAATGCTTTAATTGTTGGTATATAATTAAATTCAAGATTTCCATCATATTCAAATGATGATGCCCAAATTTCTGCTCCATTTGGAGTTAGTATTTGCACGGTAGGAATATCAGTTGTTTGTAATGATTTTATTTCACTTTCAACACCTGATCGTCCATGGCTATTTAGTGGAATAATTTTATAATCAAATGATGATGATGGCTGTAATCCATTATCAATGTAAACAAATGATGTCTGACCTTCACCTACAATCAAAGTATGTATTAATAAATTATCTCTATAAATTTCATATTCGGTAGCATTTAAAGATGTTGGATATTTCATTATTTCATTTTGAATTAATTCGTCTGCAACTAAATCAGAATAAGAATCACTTAATTGACTTAAATCTGACGCATCCCATGTTAATTCAATATAATATAAATCTTCAAATGAATTATAATTTTCAATTACATCTGGTAATGGTTCTTCTAAAACAGTAATATTTTTTGAATCACATCCTTCTGCCATATATGAATCATTAACACAAATTGTTAATATATTTTCACCTTCAGATAATTCAAACGATGGACTTAATTCTGACTCACCATTTTGCCAATATATTGTTAAATCATCCAAGTCTGCATCATTCACTTCTGGATAACATCCAAAATTTTCATTTGTACAATAATATGAATAAGAAAATAAATCAGGTTCTAAAAATACAATTGTATCATTTCCTGCATTTGCTACAGGAATTTCATTGGGTTCAGGTAAGATTGAAATTATCATTTTAGAAGTATCAGCAAAACCATAGGGGTCAGTTACTATTAACTGCAATGTATCTACTCCAGCGGTACTCCGAGTTGTCAAAGTGTCGATGTTAATTGCAACAGCCCAATCATAATAGCCATTAGGAACTGTTCCATTACTACCATCTATATATGGTTCGCCAAATTCATACTGACCACTGTTATTTATATCATCAAAAATTTCTGCTTCAATTGAACGATTCCATAAAGATGATAAAATATCAGTTGGTTCACCATTTAGACTATCAGGATCATATGAAAAATTTAAAATTTGTATATTTGCTAAATTAGTAGCAGGGTCACCATCATGAGGAACTTCCCAGCGAGGTCCAGGCTCATTATTTGAAACCCAATCATAAAAATCATTATTAAATGAATTAACATTTACTGAACAAATTGGTGCAAAGTTTGGTTCAGGTAAAATAGTTACTAAGACAGTATCTTTATCAATATCATACCCATTAAATTGACCTAATCCCGATGGGAATGTATCTAAAACGGTTAACTCAAACTGATATTCAAGCGGAGTAGAATTTATTACTAATCCGGATTGAAATGTTGGTTCATGATTAGCAGAATCAATTAAAGATTGAATACTGTTTAATTCAGATAATTGTGCTGTACTATCACCTGAAATTTGATTCCAATAAAATCGTAGTCCTAACCCTTCTGGATCAAATCCTGATCCATGTAAGGCAACATTTACAATTGAAGGATCTGGAGAACCATCATGTGGAGTTAAATAAGTATTTCCACACCCATATTCATTCCATGCACTATTTTCTCCACATAATTCATCTATATCACTACCTGCATTTGCAATAGGTGGTAAATTAGACGCTGTTTCAATATCTAAAGTTTGAGAAACTCCTTTACCTGAATTATTCACCCCACTTAAAGTAATACCATAACTTGTTCCATAAGATAAATTACCATTTCCAAAATGATTATATGAATATATTGAATTATCAAAAGATACTTCATTAGATCCATCATTAAATTCTAAAATAAACCCAGTTGTTGGATATCGAGATGAAAATGAATTGCATATTTCAGTATTATCAAAAATTTCACAATTACTAGATTGCCCCCAAGATAAGTCTATATTTGGCCTTAAAACTAGAGGATTTATGTGTGTATTTTCTGCAATTCCATTAAAATTAGGAATAACTTCAGGAACTATATTCCCTACAATAAACTGCATCCTATATTCAGTTAATCCATTAATTTGAATATTAATTTCTGTATTATCATTAATTTTATAATAATTTACTTCATCAAATGCAGTTAATTTCATATAAACTGGGCAGAAATTTTCATCATTACTATCAGTAGGTGCATTTCCTAAAAAATTTAACAAATCAAAATTTAATGTAACAAAACCAGGCATATTAGAAATAAGAGCACCTTCAAATATAGCTAAGTCTTCTTCAGTTGAATTATTTAAAGCATATAGATCATCATGCCTACTTCTAATTTCTTGTGTATAATGGCTTCCCCAACCAATTTCTTCTTCTTCCCAATCTTCTCTTACAAAATAAAATTTAACATAATCTATAGCTGATGTAGTTGGAGGTTCAACAATATCTAATGCATTATCATAATGATTTGAAGCCTCTTCTGAAAACCCAAAGAAATTATTTTCATCACTTACGGGGATATAACCAAAACCTAAATGATTTACTGAAACTTGGAATCCCCAATCTGGGCCATTTCCAGGAACTGTTGTAGTTACAAAAAATGGTATACCTTCAATTTGGCCAAATCCAGAAGTTGCAATTATTTGAAACTGATATGCTGTATTTGACTGTAACTCTGAAATTAATATTGATAAATCTGTTGTTGAATCAATTTCAGTCCCATTATTTAATATGTGGTATGTCCATTCTTGTGCAATCAAACCATAAGATGGAGCTGATTCCCAGCTTAAATTCACACTGTATGGATATGCTGTTGTATCAACAGCCATATACCCATCGGCTCCAGCTTCAGGGAAAGAAGAAACTATGATATCAGAAGATGAATTACTATTTGAAGAAGAAGATGCTTCACCCATTGAATTTGTATTACTTGCTGAAATTTCAGCTTGAAATGAAATGCCTGCGGTCAATGGAGAAAAAATAGCCGTTACTAAATTATTTTCAACATTAATTAGAATATCACCTTCTTCGTTCGATGCAGTAAAAATTAAATCACCTTCATTTCTATTTTGATTTAAAAATGTAACCTCATAAAAATCTGCTTCATAAGATTCACCCCACTGTAATTCAACAAAACCTTCACCACTATCTAATATAACGGGATTACCAGGCTGTGTTGGAGTTGGTCTTTCATTTGTAGAAACTGATCCTGTGTAATCAGATCCAATTATTTCATCATTTACATTTATTGCACATCCAAAAGCAGTAAGTGTATAATTTTCAACTGTATTCCACCCTATGTCATATATTATCGATGTTTCAGTTATTTGTAAACATTCACCATTATTTTCAAAACAGATTTCATATGACCAAACAGTACTATCATCACAATTTGAAGATTCATTCCATGATAATTGAATTGCGGATGTTTGATAAGAGATAGAATTAAATGTCTCCTCTATAATAGTTGAATTAATAACTATATCTGTCGGTGCATAGGTACAACATGATTCGTCACTTCCATTTTGATTATTTGAACAATCTAAATTTTGACCAGTACTAAAATAATTTGTTGCACCACTATCATTACATCCCCAATATTGACAACATGATAAATCAAAAATTCCAGCATTACCAGAACAATCAT
>JACNKR010000042.1 GCA_014381925.1 Fidelibacterota bacterium
TAATTAGAGCTATTGATAAAGAGCAGAAGAAACAAAAAAAATTGCTAAATGAAAGGATGGTATTAAAATGAAAATGGTATTAAGTTTTATATTATTGTCTCTTGCTTGGGCATCTGATTTTTCGAATAACGGAGCAACCATTACAATTGATTCATTATTAACCGTCTCATCGAATGGTTCATTCGAAAATAATGGTACCCTAATTAATGATGGGACATTTCATTTTAGTGAAGATTTTGTAAATAATGGTGAATTTGAATCGGGCTTAGGTAGTAATGTTAGTCTCATTGGGGATTCCCAATCTTTTCCTGGAATATTTTACGCAAATCTAATCATTGATGGTGAGGGGACTAAATTATTACAATCTAATGCTACAGTAAATGGCAATCTTACTTTAACGATAGGAACTATTAATCTTCAGGGGAATACTCTAAACATAAATGGTGAAATAATTTTAGGGGAAGGGAATATTATTGGTGAGGGTAATGTATTTAATAATTCCATTGATATTTATAATTGTACCGATTCCATTGCAGTAAATTTTGATGAAAATGCAATATTTGATGATGGCAGTTGTCTTTATCCGCCAACCGCATCCGTTGATGAAACCCCGGTGGATTTTGGAAATGTACCATTTAATAACCAATATTCTATTAGCAAAAATATTGACAATACGGGTGATTATCTATTAGAAATATCCGCTTCTATTATTCATCCTAATTTATCTGTTATGCCTGAATCATTAAATATTCCTGCTGGAGAATCAGGTTCAGTTATTATTAGTGTTAATTCATTAGTTGAAGAGATGGAAATTTCAGATAATTTGGTAATAAATACAAATGATCCCTATAATTTAGAAATTATTGTACCAATTACTTCTACTATTGTACCATTAGTCCACCCCATCATCATTGCTATTTCCGATGTACCTAATGACCAAGGCGGTAGAGTTAAAGTTCAATTTACTCGAAGTTATCATGATACAGATTCATTGAGAAATCCTGAAATTTATTCTATTGAAAGATTAGATGAAAATCAATGGGTAGCTGTTCAACAATCATTAGCATATGGTGAATACTCCTATGTAGTTGAAGCTTCTACATATAGTGATATGATTATTTCAGGTGAAGATACAACTTTTAATAATAATATTTTTCGAATCATCGCAGGCATGGAGGAGGGCAACTTCGTATCAGAAGTAGCACAAGGCTATAGTGTAGATAATATTGATCCGATAGAACCAGAGAATCTAATGGTAACATCATCAGGTGGTAATAATATAACCTTAGACTGGTCAGCAAACCTTGACGATGACCTTGCAGGGTATAATGTATACAGACAGGGAAATAAAATCAATGAGTCTATATTAAACAATTCACAATATAATGATGCATTAGAAGTTAGTGAATCTACTGTCTACTCTGTTAAAGCAATGGATGTTCATGGTAATGAATCAAGCTCATCAGAGATATTAGTACATAATCTTGATTTTGGTAATAATCTGATTAGTATTCCAACAACCCTTGATGATAACAGTTCACAGAATATGCTTAATGAGATAATAGATGATGGAACTAATGTGGTATTTATCTTAGGACAGGGAGTAGGACTATTTAATACAGTAGATGGCTGGAGTGGTAACTTAAATAATTTATTTCCAACATCAGGCAATTGGCTGAATATAGATGGTGCATATCATTGGGATATAAAATATAATTCACCTATAGAGAACTGTTATGAATATATAACAGAATTTGGTAATAACCTTTTATCATACAGATGGGGTTCAGGTAGTTCAAATACCCTTGAAGCTTTAGGTGGAGAAGAATTTGCTACAGAAAACTTTAACTTTATCTTAGGTCAAGGACTTGGTTTATTTAACACTCCTGATGGATGGTCAGGTAACCTTAATAATCTTGAAGAAGGTAAAGGCTATTGGGTAAATATTTCAAATGGCTCAATTGACTTTAAATGGGGAATGGATAATTGTGCTGAACCTACAGAAAGCTCAGTACTTGCTAAAATAGAATCGACAATACCTCAAGAATACAGAGTTAATCAATCTACCCAGCAGGCTTTCTATCTTATTAAAGAGCTTATCATAGATGGAAAGTATCCTGTAGCAGAAGACCTCATCTTAGCATACCACAATAATATACTTGTGGGTTCAACTAACTACTCAGAGCTTACCGTTCTTCCTATTATGGGCAGAGACTTAAGTGAACAGACTATAGGCTTTATAGATGCTGGTCAAGTACCACAGCTTAAACTTCTTAAAGCAAATGGTGAGCTTGTAGATTTACACGCAGATATAGAACCATTTAGTAATCTATTGGTATCAGAGGTTCAATCTGTCACTGGAAGTACAATAGTAATACCTACAGAATTTGTACTTCATCCTGCATATCCAAATCCGTTTAACCCGGTAACGACAATCAGTTTCGGTGTACCTAATGTAGAGACAGGGCATACCGTGTCTCTACAAGTATTTGATATTAATGGTCGATTAATAGAAACATTGATTGATGGTCAAATTGAAACAGGATTTCATACAATTGAATGGAATGCCGAAGGTTATCCAAGTGGTGTATACTTTGTGAAGTTAGATGCAAGTGAGTTTACTCAAACGCAGAAATTGATGTTGGTGAAGTAGGAATGAAATGAGAAAGAGTATATTAATACTTAGTTTGTTTATTGGCTTATCCTTTTTATTTACAGAGAATTTGAATATTTCATTGCCAAATAGGCAAAGAGACTTGAATTGTAATGATGAAGTTTTTTGCGAACCTAATGATCCAAATTATTCCACATTTGTATGTGATTGGGTTTGTAAAAATTCTCATAATACAATAATTAATAAATGCAGTGATACGCAGACACAATTTTATTCAAAATTAAATGATGGTCGGTTACTCTATATGGCATTTAATAATTATTTAAATGATAATAATTTCAACTATGTAGGATTAATTAAAGGGTCTCGGAATTTAAATGGAATAAATTTTGACTATATTAGAGAAGATGAAACCATAGGATATTGGGATTATAACGGGAATGATCAATTTGATATAGGAAATACGTATAGTGATAATTTTAAACGGGGTAGAGGGAATATTATTATAAATCAAGATGTAGGTGCTCGAAAAAATATCGCAATTCATATTAATCATCCATTAAATGATAAAAATACAGACTATATTGGGGGATATATTTTTGAAAATGAAACATTAAAACCAAAATGGATGTTAACAGCTGGAGCACACCGGTATAGCCTGGTTGATAACGCATTACAACCTAATTGTACAAATTCAAATAATGTATGTGGTGAATTAAATTATGGTGCAGATGTAGCAAGAGATATAAGTGAATGTGGTGTATTAAATGGATATACTACTGCATTCCAAGTATATCATGAAGTTTTATCAGATAATATTGACAATTTATATACATTTTCAATTCATGGGTTTAATGTTTCAACACATGACCCACTTGCTCAAAGTCCTAATTTTATCCTGTCAAATGGTAAGGGCAGTGATGGAAATTTTATATTAACAGATAAAGTAACTTCAACAATTAGGTATCTACTGGAACAAAATTTTCAAAATATTAGCAACTCTAATAATCCGGTAGCTGTAATAGTTGAAAATGAATTAGATGAAAATGGTGATTATATATATCAAAATCTTGGAGGAAGTCAAAATCCGCAAGGAAAATATACTAATACAGAATCAATCGATGATGTTTGGGTACAAATAGAAATTGAAAATTGTATTAGAGATTCAAATATTAATTATCATTTATTTTCCTAAACAATAAGTGAAGCAATAAATGGATGCTTATTTGAAAATAAGTGTTATGGTTGCAATGATATTTTAGCTAATAATTATGTTGATGATGTTCAAAATAATGATAATGGATATTGCAAATATTATGGGTGTACTGATGTTGACGCATTTAATTATGATTCGTTAGCTAATTATTATGATGGATCATGTTTTTATTTAGGTGATGCAAATTTTGATGGTGAAATAAATATTTCAGATATCGTTGTAATTGTTGAAATTATAATGGAAAAAATCACTCCTATTCCAGATCAATTGGGAATTGCGGATTGGACTTTAGATGGGATTGTAAATGTTGTAGATATTATCAAAATATTAATTTATATTTTGGGTTAATAAAAAATAATAAAAGTAGCGATATGAATAGGAATTAGATTCTAATTATATTTAATAAAACTAATTTATTTTTTAATTATCATTTTACTATGCAAAAATCTACACCCAAAAACGAAAAGACAAATTTTTAATATTTTAAATCTAATATATTCTCAATATCATTCTTTATTAATTCCTATGAAAAGTTTAATTATTGTTATTTGTGGTGTAAATTTGTTCGGTGAGGAATAAAGATGTTAAAATACATAGCTTTAAATCAACTTAATTGAGTAAAATAATATAGTATTTTATTGTAATTAAATTTTATTTTCAGAAAGGAAAACAGATGAAAACACTAATTAATTTAATATATCATTCTTCTAAACCATATATTTTATTAATAATTTTATCCTTTGGGTTAAGTCAACCAGATGTAGAAATTTCAGGTTATTTAAGGCAGAGTGAATTTTCATTTTGCCAAGATGCGTGTGGAGAATTTTATATTGAAAATGAAATAACTACTATTCCTATTATTGCTGTTACTTTTCAAAATAATTTCCCCAATATTGAACTATATATAAATCGATTTGTTACAATTGAGATTGGAGAAGAAATTCAATGTGTAGAATGTAGTGCTTTTGAGATAAATACAATAATATTATCAAATGATTGTATGGCACCTGTGCTTTGTGATGTTGACCCATGTTTATTTACAGAAGAATGTCAAATAAATACACCTGTCGAATGTATTTCAAATTACTGTGGTGGGTGTTATGCAGACTTTTACTACTTAAATGGTAATCTTGTAGATTGTTATTCTCCAGTTGAAGAATGTATTGACGGGGAGATTAATAATGATAATCCATGTAATCCAATAGAATGTTGGAATGGCGAATGGATTGAAATGATTATCGATTGTGCTGAAGATATGGGGGTACCATGTTTAGGTGGTGTATATATTCCTCCACCTGAGGATGTATGTTGTTCTACATGTATTTTATTTGGGGATATAAATAATGATTATGAAATAAATATTTTAGACATAGTGCTTTTGGTTGGCTTTATATTGATGACAGATAACCCGTCAGATCCTGAATTTTATGCCGGTGATATTAATTTAGATGGACAATTAAATATTTTAGATGTGGTTGCAATAGTCCAGTTAATTTTAAACCCAATTGCAGAAGAATGTTACATTATTCCTGAGGTAGGTCCATGTGAAGGGCTATGTCCAACTTATTTTTTTAATCAAATTACAAATCAATGTGAAGAATTTATAACGGGATGTTGTGGTGTTGATGCATTTAATACATTAGAAGAATGTCAATATGGGTGTGAATAAATTTTTTTATTTTATTAAATATTGCTGCTAATAAAAAATTAATGGCCTGATTTTCACTTCAGTAATATCCGCTATTTATTTCCTAAATATGATAAATAATTAATAATCAAATCAAAAGTTAAATGAATTATAAAGGAAACAAAAAACCCCTTAAAAAAGGGGTTTTTTGTTTGTGTAATAAGAGTACCGGGAGCGAGACTTGAACTCGCACAGAATAAATTCCGAGGGATTTTAAGTCCCTTGTGTCTACCAATTTCACCATCCCGGCACAAATTATAATTGTTTAAAGCATCTTATACCTTGAGGCGTCGACCAGATTCGAACTGGTGCATAGCAATTTTGCAGACTGCTGCCTTACCACTTGGCCACGACGCCTAAATAAAAAACCCTCAGTAACCAGAGGGCCCTTATGAGCGAAAGAAGGGGCTCGAACCCTCGACATCAACCTTGGCAAGGTTGTGCTCTACCAACTGAGCTACTTTCGCATTTTGTTGAAAAACAATATCTCCAACAGCATGTAATTTATTAAATACACTTTTCTTTGAACAACATTAATTTATAAAATATTAAATTAATTTTTAATCCAATATCGAATATATCTAAGAATTTTCACCTTCCATGTTTATGCCCTGGTTGTCCATGTTTAGGGTTTTTTCTTCCTGGCTGTGGTTGAGGATTTAAAAGATTTTTTTTCATATTCCCAGAATCGACAATTTTTAAAATTACAGGATCATCAATAATCTTTTTCCCTAATTCAATTTTATTAATTACAATTATATTTTCTGCAGATTTAATCTTTTCCTCTGCTTCTAACTTTTGACTTGAATAGTTTTCAAGTTTTATATTTTGTGCTTCTTCGTTTTCAGGTTGGTTGTTATTTTTTGATAAATTTTTAATTTTACGATCCATCAATTTAACCGTTGATTCATAAACAGCTATGTCTACAAAATCAGTCTGAATATCATTGTATTTAAGTTCAAATTCATAAATATATTTCCCTCGGTCACCACATGAATAAACAGGTGTGTTATTATTTCCACCATCATTTGACCTTTTCTTAGACTTACTTTGAATTACAATATCTACAGGGAAATTTAATTTATGAAAACGATTTATATCTCTATCGGTTGCATTGAATAAAAGTACAACAAAGTCTGATTGTGAATTAACAAATTCAACAATTTTTTCTAACGATTCAATTGGATCTTCAACATTTATTCCATCTTTTTGGAAAACAGATGAGAGTCCAATTACACCCAACTTTACACCATCTCTATTTATTATTTTATATGGATTAAATAAATAAGATCCAGCTGTATTCTTAATATTTGCAGAAATATAAGGGAAAGTGGACATATCTTTTAAATATGTTAAATAATCCACTCCCATTGCAAAATCATTTTCACCGATATTGAATGCATCACAACCAATTTCATTAAATGAATTTACAATTGTTTCTGCACTTATCTTAGCAAGTTCAGTTGGTTTACCAGGATTAATTGAATTTTTTTTAAAAAATAAATCTCCGGCATCAAGTATAAAGTAATTTGAAGAGTTATTTTTTTCGTCATTTAAAATTGCTGATTTTCGAGCAAGACCGCCCAAAGGTTTCTTTTTTCAGCCACAAGGCTCTGTTTCACCTGCAACATTTGTAGTTGCAAAAATTTTAAATGAATTTATAGTTTCATTTGAAAAAATAAATGAAATTATAAAAACGGATAAATAAAGTAATTTTTTCATTGTATTGTCTATTTTCCTTTGTTAAACTGAGCTTTAAATTTAAGAATTAATGCCATTCCAAGAAAAACAACATCTTCAAAAATTCGTTTTATTAATAAAAATTTATAATCTATATTTTCAACACCATCGCCTACTTTAAAACATCCGCAATGTGTATCAATACCGCGGAATACAGCTTGAGCTAAAATAAAAATAAACCATATAAGTAGTAAAATAATAATTTTCAAGCTTGCTTCTAAAAAAAATCCAGTGATTAGTCCAAAGCCGATAATCAATTCTAACCATGGTAATGTTAAAGCAAAAATATTATTTAAAGTGATAGGTGTAATATGGAAATTATCTATTAAATCTGAAAATTCTTGTGGATTTTGTATTTTATCTATACTTGCATAAATAAATACACCACCGAGAATATATCTTAATAATAACAAAAATATTCTATAGTTAAAAATATTATTCATTCTGTAGGTAGCCCAGCTCCTTTCCATTCAGGCCAACCACCTTCATAAACTAAAACATTAAAGAATCCTCTATCAAGCATAAGATAGTCAGCTAAATCTATGCTCAGGCTACATTCTCCACCACTACAATATACAATAAGGATTTTTTCTAAATCAATATCATCCAATTGAAATTCAAATTCTTCATAATAATCAAATGGAATATTAATTGCTCCCTTAATTCTACCTTTATTAAAATCTTCTTCATCACGAGCATCAATAATAATTGATTGGTTTGTGATGCGTAAATAGTCTACTGTTTCAATAGTAATATTTAAAGGTTCGGTTAAATCTTTAGGTAAATCAAATGTAAATTCTCCATTATTATTTGTTTGAACCTCAATAGTTTCAAATATTCGTTTTTCTTTTAACAGGCTAAGAGGTGATTCCAAAAAATAATTTCGAATAAGTCCGAAAAATATTGAAAGTAAGATTAACCCAATTATTTGTTTTTGTGTATTTGTCATAAATAAAAATTTGCAAACATTTAAGAATTGCTTCAAACGAAATAAAAATAAAAAAAGTTCCATAAGTATTTAATCTTTATGTTTGTAGAAGTACTTATAAACCAATAAATTTTCGGTCTTTGAAGCAAACTATATTTAAATGTTTGGGGATATAGCTCAGTTGGGAGAGCGCTTGAATGGCATTCAAGAGGTCAGCGGTTCGATCCCGCTTATCTCCACTGATAAAAATTTTATAAATAAGGAGTAGTAAATGGTAAATATGACAACAATTAGAGAGAAATCTCAATATGTTTTAGGAGCTTTTTTAGTTATATTTTTGTTAAGTATGACTTTGGGAGGATTAATTGGTGGTGCAAATATTATGGATTTAATTGTAGGTAAATTATATTTTTGGAGTGGTGATGATCATCCTCAACATTTATCTCGTTATGCAGGATATGTTGGCGATGAATGGATTGAAAGGCAAGAATTTGATAGAGAAAAATCTCGCCAAATTAATATTCAACGAAATAATAGAGGGCAAGCATTAGATGGGCAAGCAATAATTGGTGCAGAAAATACTGCATGGAATTTGTTGGTTGATAGGGCGATTCAGAAGCCAATAATTAGTAAATTAGGTTTAGATGTTTCGCAAGATGAATTATTTGAATATATTCTTGGTGCACCAAATGATTTAAAACAATATTTTATTGGTCAAGGATTATTTGTTGATGAAAATAATAATTTTCTTTTAAGTGAATATCAAGATGCTGTACGCTCTGGGAATTTTCCACTTTTAGAAGATCAAAGATTAAATTATGAAACAAGCGTTAAACAGTATTTACCCGGTAAAAAACTTCAAGAGTTATTCTCGGTTACAGGAAGTATAAATAATCAAGAAGTAATGCAAAATTATTTAAATAATAATTCAAACTGTACAATTGAATATTCATATATAAATTCAAATTCAATCGATGATAGTTTAATAACAGTTTCTGATAATGAAATAGAAAAACAATATAACGAAGATAAGAAAGATTTATACAAATTAAATCCTTCACGAACAGTTGAATATGTATTTTGGAATTTTAATCTCGCAAATATCGATTCTTCTTTGCATTCTGAAGTAAGAGATAGTATTAATGATATTTCTTACCAAATTTTAGATGAAGCAAATGTAACGGATTTATCAACAGCAGTTTCAATTGATAGCGAAGTTAGTTTAGATACAATGAATTTAACACTTGAATATGATAATCTTTCAGGAGTACCATATAAATTTGGTGCAAATAGACGATTAGTTCGTTTTGCTTTTGATAGCCCAATTGGTACTGTATCCGATATTTTTCAAGTTAAAAATGGGCAAGTAATCTGTCAGATAGTTGGTGAAAAAGAAGGAAGTTATAAGTTATTAGATGATGTTTCTGCTTCAATAAAAAGTACATTAATTCGAGATAAAAAAATGGATTATGCAAAATCATTATTAGAAGAAGCTCAAAAAAATGCATTATCAACTGCTGAAATTGCGAATGCAAATGAATTAATTAAATATGAATCAGATGTTTCTGGTACTTTAGGTAGTAGTTTTAAAAGTATTGGTAGTAGTTCAACATTGAAAGGTACATTAAAAGCAATGGAAGTTGGAGAGACATCTGGAATAATTGAAGTCTCTTATAATGCGGTAATTGTTTCAATGATCGAGAAAGATGAATTCAATGAAGATGATTTTGCAATTCAAAAATCAGATTTAAGAAAAGAATTATTAGATGGTAAAAAATATCAAAAATACAATGATCGAATTTTTGGATATCCACTTTATAATGAATATCTTACAAGTGTAAAAGAAGATATTAAAATAGTAGATTACCGGAGTAAAATTTATTAATAGATTTTTATTAGTCGCCTAGTATTAGTCCGACAATAATTACAACATCTACCACATTTATCGCCAAGTCTTGGTTAATATCAGCAACAAGAAACTGATCCGGATTTGGCGATTCTATTTCCAATATAAATCCTACAATTTGAACTATATCGACGACATTAATTAAGTTATCAAAATTTACATCACCAAGTAAACTATTACATGAATATCCATTCCCTCCACATACTCCACATTCATCAATCTCATTCGGATAAAAACAGTTTTCAAATCCAGGCGTACCTGCATCTCCTGTACCAAAACTTAAATTTGATTCCTGCCAATTGGATGCAATTAAATTATCTGAATATAAATCGATTAACGCCATCGAGGAGCCATTGCCAAATGGAAATTGATTACCGCTATCCCAACTTATTGAATCTGCAATAAATCCTTCTGGGCTAACCAAAATTAGTTCATCGCCTGCGTTTGCAAGATATATTCCAGAATATTGAAGGGGGATCTCTAACCCGCCGTTAGAATTAAAATTTGAATTGTTTCCAAATACGGCATAGGTATCATTAGAAATTACAATATTTTCTAAAATTAAAAAATCATCTGTATCTTTATCTTTTATTGTCCAGTTTTTAAAATTGATAGGAATTTCATTATCAATATAAATTTCAAACCATTCACCATTTGCATCAGAAGTGGCTTGTGGATTAACCATTACTTCTGTAATAATTACTTTTGGGAAATCATTATCCTCAACATTTAATATAAATGTACTTGGATTACCGATAAAAACTGAATCACCACCAAACACTTGATCAATTTCTAAAATTAAATTTTCAGGACCTTCATATATATCATCATCTGTCAGCGAAATAAAGAAAGTTTGACTTTGAATTGATCCAACATTAAAAAAGAATTCATTTGTTGAAAGTGAGTATTCAGATTCATTCAAACTTCCATTTCCAATACTAATAAAAACTTGAGTATTTTGATCTGGTGAAGGGTTAGCGATATTAATTTGAACTGGAATTGTAGAATTAGATTCATTAATTGTTATTTGACTTACATCAAATGAAACTTGAGTATTTGTTGAATTTTCTTGGTAATACCAAATTCGCCTTGCTAAAGTAGAATCCATTACAAATGGGTTTTTTAAATTATGTTGATGTATTGCAATTTCTTCAGTTCGAGCAAATTCAGCATCATCAACAGGGTCAGAGTAATGCCAGTCTAATAAAATAGATTTTTGTATATTCCAAAAATCTACATCTGCAGAATCTTCATAAATAGAATAGAAATAAAACATTGCTCTAGCTACATTTCCTTTATGTGCTTCTTTTGGTTCAAATTTTTCAGAATTGGGTTGGTTTGGTGGGTTAAATTTTTCAGCATATTCATCAATGTTTGATTGAGGAATTTCAAGTAAAATTTCAGAATTTCTATACCATTTATGAGTATCATTATCTGGAATATCGGCAAAAGGATCATTTCCTCGAGATGAATTTACATTATCTTTCGTTGGAAATAAATGGTGTAAATCTGATTTGGGATTTCCATATTCAGCACCTTTGCTTCTTGGCCAAGTATGCTCTACATTCATTCCTTTATAATAGGCTTCAACACTAGGATCATTCTCTGAAATCCAACTTCCACCATTATTTATGCAAATTGAATTATTATTTGTTTCGTCACAATTTGAGTTTCCGTTAGTACAATTACAATAACCACCAACCATTTGAATTGAGTATCCAGAATAAACACCAGATACAATACTGTTTTCATTATCTAATGATGAGAAAATGATATCCCGTGAATTATCATAGGAAGGAACTGTTGCAGGTGTAAAGTTTTGTTGAACAAAATATAATAAATTATCTTCCGTTAATCCATCGCCAACTATCTCATTTTCAATAGCAAATAATTGAAATGTGAATATTGATAAAAATAAAATTAATAAATAATTTGATTTTGATTGAAATAAATCAATTTTTGAATGGTGTTTAGTCATAATATTCTCCGCATATTTTATTCAATTTGGGAGGGACAACGAGTAATTATGCTCGTTTGCTATGTTTTATACATATATAATTTAGGAATAAAATTAGGAAGTGAAATATGAGTAATTTAACATTAATGGAAACAAGGAAATCAGTTAAAGAATTTGCAGTGATAGGTGACCCTGTGGAGCATAGTTTAAGTCCTATTTTACATAATGAAGTTTTTAGGCAGATTAATTTAAATGCTAATTACACAAAACAATTTGTGGGGAAAAATAATCTTGACGATTTTATAATTAAGTTAAAAAATGGCAAATTTAATGGTATCAATATCACAATACCACATAAAACGAATATAATTAATAAATGTGATAACTTGAATCCTCGAGCGGGCGAAATTGGTGCGATAAACTGTGTGTCATATAAAAATAATAAATTATGGGGATTTAACACCGATTGGTTTGGTTTTACTATGTTACTTAAAGCTAATAATATTGATGTTTTGGGTAAATCAATTTTAATTATAGGTGCCGGAGGAGTTGCGTATTCAATACTTTATTCTCTTTTAAAGGCTAATGCAGAAATTATATATATAAATAATAGAACAAATGAGAATACTAAAAAGTTAATTCTAAATTTTGATTTAATAAAATATAACTCAAAAATAGAAGAATTAAATAATATAGGTCTCAAAAATAAAAAAATTGATGTTATTATTAATTGTACCCCTTTAGGCATGGTTCCTTATTTAAATAATTCCCCAATTTCTGCTGAATTAATTCTTCCAACACATATCATAATTGATACAATTTACACCCCTTTAAAAACACAACTATTAATAGATTCTGAACAAAGAGGTGCTAAAATTATTAATGGTTTAGACATGTTTATTTACCAAGGATTATCATCGATTGATATTTGGTATGGCGAAGATATAAGTAAAAAAGTAAATTATAATTTAATTAAAGAAAAATTAATTGAACAATTATGTTAGCAAAAATTAATTACCTTACATCTGGTGAATCTCATGGACAAGGTCTATTGGGGATTTTAGATGGTATTCCAGCAGGATTAGAAATCTCTGAAACTGAAATTAGAAATCAATTAGCAAGGCGGCAAATGGGGTATGGGAGAGGTGGTCGAATGAAAATTGAAACTGATTATGCAGAAATTTGGGGTGGAGTAAGGCATGGTAAAACACTCGGATCACCAATTGGTTTAGTCTTAAAAAATAAAGATTGGGAAAACTGGATAAATAAAATGTCTGTTGAACCTAATGATCAACCTGGAAAAAAAGTAACTCTACCGCGACCAGGACATGCAGATTTAGCCGGATTATTGAAGTATGATCATGATGATATTCGTAATATTTTAGAACGAGCATCTGCTAGAGAAACTGCAATGCGAGTTGCATTAGGTACGGTATGTCGGAAATTATTAAGTGAAATTGGTATTACAATTGGGTCTAGGGTGACTCAAATTCATGACATTATTGATGATTCAATTATACCGTTAGAATTAACACCTGAAAAATTAAATCAAAAAGTTGACGCTTCACCTGTTAGATGTTTAAATAGTGATGTCGAAAAAAGTATGATGAATATAATTGATAAAGCTAAAGCTGATGGCGATTCTGTCGGTGGAGTTTTTGAAATTATTGCAACAGGGCTACCTTATGGTTTGGGGTCTTACACGCAGTGGAATAAAAAGCTTCATGCTCGAATTTCAGAATCCATTATGTCTATTAATGCTTTTAAGGGAGTTGAAATTGGTACAGGGTTTGCTCAAGCTGGAAAATTCGGGAGTGAAGTTCATGATGAAATTGGGTGGAATGTAAATAAATTTACACGATACACAAATAACTCAGGTGGAATAGAAGGTGGCATGAGTACTGCTCAGCCATTATTAATTAAGGCGGTTATGAAACCAATTCCAACATTAATTAAGCCATTACGATCTGTAGATTTTAATACTAAAAAAGAAGAAAATGCACATAAAGAACGAACAGACTCTTGTGCAGTTCCCGCAGCATCAATTGTTGCTGAAAGTATGGTTTGCTTTGTTCTTGCAGATGCAATTTTAGAAAAATTTGGTGGCGATTCAATGAGTCAATTAAAAGCGCATATTAAAATTAGCGGTAAATATTAAGTATTGCATCTTTACTATTTTTATGAAATTTTTTACAATATTAATTTTAAACTATGAAAAATAATACAATTGTAATTGCTACACATAATAAAAATAAACTTTCTGAAATGAAATTTATTTTAAAGCCACTTGGAATGAATATTAAATCATTATTTGATTTTCCTGAAGTTGGTGATATTCCTGAAACGGGAAATTCACTAGAAGAGAATGCATTAATTAAAGCAAAAACTGTTTATAAATTAACTGGATTCTCTGCACTTTCTGATGATACTGGATTAGAAGTAGATGCATTAAATGGTGAACCGGGGGTTTACTCAGCAAGATGGGCAGGTGAAAATTGTTCATATTCAGACAATGTAAATAAATTAATAAGTAAAATAAAACTAATTTCAGTATATAGAAGAAATGCTCAATTTAGAACCGTAATGGCATTTGTGAATAAAAATGTGGAACACACAGAAGAAGGCATCATAAAAGGATTGATTTTAGATACTGCAAAAGGGGTTGGTGGATTTGGTTATGACCCCGTATTTTATATACCTATGAAAAGAAAAACTTTTGCAGAAATGTCACTCGATGAAAAGGGGAAAATATCACATAGAGGACTTGCACTAAATAATATGTTAACTTATTTAAAAACAAATTTTGTATAAAAATTATACTCTCAATAATAAAAACCGGAGAAACCGCCTAGCGAATAATTGTTAACGCTTTGACGGATATAAACTTTAAAATTAATATTATTAATCGCAATATTGTGAAGGGGGTGTATTACGCCCTTTTTTTGTTAATTATGAGTAGTAAAATTTTTTCTGCTGACAAGCCTTTCACACAGCCTATTATTCCTCAAAAAAAACTTATTTATTTTCTTGATCCATTTCCTGAAATAAAAAAAACGATGGTTAAAACAGATATTGATAGTACATGGAATTATCATTTTGTTGACCCTAACAATAATAAAAAAGCAGAAGTATTAATTAAAAAAGTAACAATTGTAACTGAAGATGCTTTAATTGAAAATGGATATATTGTAAGAATGCTTCACATGAATAAAGATTTAATACCACCCACAGTATTCAATTTAAAATGGTATAAAAAACAATCTTTTTGGTTAAATACAGAAAAGAAATTCAGAAAAAAAGTAATTGAGCGATTTACAAAAAAAAATAAAAGAAAGAAAAGGGGAAGGAATAGCGGATTTAATATTGATGTTGTAAAAGTTGGCGATACTCAGGTGAGTTTAAATATAAGTGGTCGAATTAGTATAAATGGAGATTTAGTATTTAAAGAGCAAGATTTACAATATAGCTCTCAATATCAAAGTAATAATGATTGGGATTTAGAAATTGAACAAACTCAAAATTTCACAATTAATGGAAAAATTGGTGATAAATTTAATATTAAAATAAAACAAGACTCAGAAGCTGATTTTGATTTTGAAAATGATATGTCCATTACTTACCATGCAGATGAAGATGATATTTTACAAAATTTTGAAGCAGGAAATATTGGTTTTAGTTTTCAAGATGGAGCAACATTAATTAATAAAGGGGGAGGCTCGAGTAATAATGGTTTATTTGGCTTTAAAATGGGGCATCAGTTTGGTCCATTAAAAATTAATACAATTCTTGCCCAAGAAAATTCACAAAAACAGGTGAAAACAATTTCGGGTTCTGAACAAGCTCAAGAGGTTTTTTTTAATGATTATGATTATGTGAAAGATAGATTATTTTTTATTGATGAAATTTATCGTTTTAATTTTTATCCATTAGATTCAAATTTAAATTTTTCTTATTTTCAAGATTTAGAAATTGATAAGATTCAAGTTTATAAAACAACCAACACCGTTGAAGGTAGTGTTGTAAATGCAACAGCATTTTATAATTTGGAAACTGAAGATGCAATTCAGTCAGAATCTGGAATTTGGGTGAGGATGGAACAAGGGAGAGATTTTAATTATTCTCCACGTATGGGGTATATACAACTTCAGTCAACATTATCAAATGAAGCTATAGCTGTAACTTATATTACTGTTTCCGGAGATACTATCGGAAATTATTTAAGTGATATTGCACCTACAGATTCTGAAGTAAAACTCCGATTAATTAAATCAAGAGGAAGGTCAGACCCGTCCAAAGTAACATGGCCATTAATGATGAAAAATGCATATTATATTGGTGGTAGTGGTACAGATTATTCTCAAATTGAGGTTGATGTATTATGGGTTAATGGTGAAACAGGATTAGATCCAAGCCCAACAGGAAGTAGTAGTCGGTTTTTAAATTTATTTGGATTAGATACTCGAACATACCAAAATGGGGGTTTCACACTAGGACCGGATAATATAATTGACAATTACCCAAGTATAATTGATACGCTAAATGGTATATTAATGTTTCCTACACATTTACCATTTGCATACCATGAAGGCTCTAAATTTTATATTGACAGTGATGGATATCATTTTTACCCTTTAGATGAAAATCTTGAAATTCCAGATACATTAACATTTGGTTCAAGTAATAATGAATTACAAGAAATATTACCAGAATTAAATGATTTTGATGGTGATTATAAATGCAGTGAAGAAATTGAAGAATGTGGACCTGCGATGTATTTTTCAAGTAATATGAGTGATATTATTTCTGAACATGAATTTATTATTAAGGTGGTTAAAAAAGAGCAATCTTCTTCTATCAATTTAGGATTTATGATAGTAGAAGGAAGTGATGAAGTTTCTGTTAATGGAAAAAAAATGACTCGTGGTTCAGATTATGAAATAGATAGCTTTAGTAATGAAATAAGATTTATTGGTGATGCAAAAACTATTGTAATGGATCCAAATGTTGAAATAGTCATTTCTTATGAAGATCATAATTTATTTAATTTTGATAATCGGTTTATTGCTGGTTCTTCAATGAGATGGGATTTTACAGATAATATTTTTCTTGGAGGTACTGCACTTTATTATGATCAATCAATAATTGATAAAAAAGTTGAAGTTGGTCGTGAACCAATGCGGAATTTTATTTGGGATCTAAATGGAACTTATCAACGAGATTTAAATTTTGTTACTCAAATGGTTGATAGGCTACCATTAATTAAGACCTCAAATCCATCAACTATTAAATTTAATGGTGAAGTAGCTCAGGTAATTAGTAATCCAAATTCTATAGAATCTGGAATTGCTTATATTGATGATTTTGAAAGTTCAAAACATACATCTTCTCCTTCAATTAAGGCCGCCTTTTTTAGTAAATCGGGTCCACCATTAGAACTTGATGCAACGGGAAAACCTTCTTTAGGTCAATCTGAAATGATTGAAGATATTGGATTAATTAATTGGTATAATCCATATTGCCAAGTAGCAACAAATAATATTTGGCCTGACAAAGCAACTTCTGGAATCTCCGGAGATCAAAAAACAATTACTTTAAATTTAGTAACCAATTTAACTGAAGATAGGAATAGCGCAGGTATTTTTACATATTTGAATGAGTATGATCAAAATTTAGAAAATAAAAAATATGTGGATTTATGGATAAATGATTCTGGAATTAATAGTGATAATTTTAATCTTCATATCGATTTAGGATTATTAAGTGAAGATGCTAACCAAAATGGAGAATTAGATTCGGAAGAAGATATTTATTTTGGCAATGGAATTATTGAGGAGGATGAAGATACTGGATTAGATGGTTGTTTTGATGAATATGAAAATGGCAAGGGAGGCTGTTTAGATTTAATAGAAATAGACGGGGAATTTATTTTAGTAACTTATGATGATATTATAAATACTTATACAGAGTATTTAAATCTTATTTTTACTTCTGAAGATTGGAATTCTGAAAGTACATACTGTGCAACTTGCTCAAGTCTTGATCCAAATGGTGATAACTTTTCATTTGAACCATCTACCAGTTGCGGTGAAAACTTTGACCCAAATATTTATGAAAATTATAATGGTACTGAGGGTAATGCACAATTTGAAGGATTTAATTATCCTGATACCGAAGATTTAAATAATGATAAATCTTTAAATCAGACCGAAGACTATTTCACATATTCAATAAATTTAACAACCCCTACAATTGAACCAATTACTCAAAATAATAATTGGAAACAATATTCAATTCCATTAAGTGAATTTAAATCTGCGAATGAAAGTATAATTAGTTGGAGTAATATAAAATATTTAAGAATTTGGGTTGATGCTGATAATCCATCAATTTTACAGGATACACTTTCAATGGCAAAAATTGAATTTGTTGGAAATGAATGGCAGGAATTAGGATCAGCGGATATAAATGATTTAGAATGGGAAAATTATGAAGGAGTTGAAGTTTCTGTTGTAAATACAGAGGAACATGCAGGGATTTATCAACCACCAGAAGATATAATTATTGAAAAAGATTATAAAACTGGACTTGAACAACGAGAACAAGCTCTATCAATTTCATTTAGAGAGAAAGAAGGAATTAATGGAATTCAGCAGGATCAAATTATTGGTATTAAAAAAGTTTTAAATATTCCTCAAGAAGGTAAGAAAAACTTTAAAATATATAAATATTTGGATATGTATGTTTATGCCGAAAGGCAGAATAGTACAAACCCATGGTTTTCAAACCCAGATTTTACGGATTGGGAAAATAATAAAAATGTTCAAATCTTGTTTAGGTTAGAAAAAGATGAAGATAATTATTATGAAATAATAAAACCATTAACAGTAAGGCAGGGCGGAGGAGATGATGCAGGTTGGAAAAATAATGATATCCGAATTGATTTAGAAGAATTAACTCGAAAAAAATTAGATAAACAATCGTTGGAAACCTTTGAAGATGTTGGAAGTGATGGTATTCAAAGTATGTGGGAAAATGGTATGGGAGGAGCAATTCCTGAAATATTATTTGGAATTAAAGATTCAATAATTACAATTCCATGCGATACGATTCCGAATGAATTATTTATAGACGATTATCATGTACTCAATATTCAATACTGCGAAGATGAAATTGGAAATATTTTAGATAATCAAGAATGTATTAATTTTATTCAAATTTCTAATAATGGAAATTGCACCGAAGATACGGACTTAACAATTTCAATGGAGAGAGAATATATTGATGTTACATTTCCTGATATTGCATGTAATTTTTTATCTGTTGATGGTTGTTCTGGGGATGAAGAATTAATTCAATTTGAAAATCAGATTTGTTATAATTGGAATTCTTTTGGATGTTTTCCGTGTACAGATTGTTCTGTTGATGATCCTAATGGGGATAATGTATATCAACCATATTTAGAAACTCAAGAAGATATTCAACCCTTTTTATTAAATACTGAAGGAAATGGTTTATTTGATATTGGAGAACCATTAAATGATTTAAATGGAGATAATATTTATTCACCACCTGGGAATTTTTTAGGAGATGACTTATGGGAATGGGTGGACTCTTCATTGACAAATCCTACATGGGAAAAAATTAGAATTAAGGGGCAACCTAGTATTGATAATGTGAAAAATATTGTTGTTGGTGTTTATAATAATACAAATCAAAAAGTAAATGGTCATATTTTTATTAATGAATTAAGAATGACAGGTGTACAACGAAAAACAGGATTTGCTGTAAAATTTTCAGGTGATTTAAATGTAGCAGATATGGTACAAATTAATGCAAACTTTGATTCTCGATCAGCGGATTATCATGCCTTACAAGAACGCTTAAGTACTGGAAATACAAAACAAAGTTTTTCATTAACAACAATTATAAAGCCTGATAATTTTTTTAATAAAAAATTAGGGTTTGATCCAATTAGACTTACATATTCTGAATCAACACAAATTCCTCAATTTGAACCCACTCAAACAGATGTGGTAATTGAAAATCCGTGGAGTTCTCCAGATAGTATTCAAACAATATCTAGAAATTACGGAATTTCAACTGGATTTAAAAAATCTACAAAGGGGCAAAAATTCTGGGAAAAATACATCATAGATAATTTTAAAATTGGATTTCAAACAAATAATAAAATGAATTCTAATATTACAAAAAAAATGGAAAGACAGAAAACACAAAATCAAAATATTGATTATTTATTAAATTTAAATGATAATCCAAATTTCATTAAACCATTTACTAGCTTTCAAAAATATTTTGAAAAAGAACGAGATATTTTTTCATCTAAAATATATTACTTCCCCAAAAAACTTTCTGGAAAAGTTACATTAAATGAAACTGATAATTTCACATTATATCGTAATAATCCAGACACAACTTTTAATCAAAGCTTAAAACTAACAAGCCGATTTGATATGACTTATGAGCCAATTAAAAAAATTGAAACAACATATCACTTTGATCAAAACAACAATTTAGATCAATATCAATTTAATAAATTAAAATTAATAGAAGAACAAACAATTGGAAGAAAAACAAAAAGTAATGAAAAGGTATCATTCTCATTATTACCTGATATGAATTGGTTAAAGCCAAAGTTTTTATTTAATTCATCATATACTTGGACGAGATCAACAAGTATTGATAGTATTGCAGGATTAAGTTTTTCTAATAAAATTAAACCTTCTTTTCGATTTTCTATGGCCTCCTTTCTAGAAAAATTCTTTACGCCAAAATCGCAAGGGAAATCTTCTAGGCCTCGTTCAGGGCGTAGTACCTCGCGGAATAAAAAACAAAACAAAAAGTGGATTGAAGTTGAAAATGAACTCATTTTAACTTTTTTAGAAAAAACACATTCATTTGCAAAAGTTATTGGTGATATCTCTGTTGAATATAGTGATGATTTTTCAGCAAATTATAATGGGATTTTGACTTCTTATACGCCTAATTTTGTTAATAAATTTTTTAGTGAATCTTTACATATTGATCAAGATTCAACTTATACAACAGAAGATTTAAGTCAGGTGAACAGTAACTATTCAAATACAAAAGAAATTAAAATTCAAACAAATGGATATAGTTTAGGAAAAATATCAATAGGAAGACTTTATTATCAAAAAAAAATAATTGAAAAAATATCTACAACGAATGATACAACAATATCATTAAATCATTCATATCTACCTTTGCGTTTTAATGAAAATTTAAAAATGCAAGGTATTCCATTTCCTAATTATGATATTTCAATTCAGCAATTACATACGCTGCCATATTTAAATAAAATTTTTAAAACTATATCTATTAATCATAAATTTACGGGTAGTGAAGAGAAAACAATAAACGAAGGTGAAGAATCAAAAATATATAAATTAAACTTTTCACCTTTATTGGGTATAACTACAACTACAAAAAATAATATTAAAATTACTTTAAATGGTGGATATACACAGACAATAAAAGAATCTTATGGTGGTGGAATTGATAAAGATCATTCACTCACATCAAATTCCTCAATTAAATATACAAAAAAAGGTGGTTTAGAAATCCCTATATTCTTTTTAAGAGATTTAGATTTAGAAAATGATATTACATTTAATTTAAGTTCAACTTATAGTTATACCTGGAAAGAAGTTTTATTAGCGGGTGGATCTGTTTTTACAATTAATGATGAAAAAAGAAATTTTAATATTAAACCTACGGTGAAATATCATTTTTCTAATTTTGTAGATTTTACTTTTAATTATAATTATAGCGGTGATTATTCACTACAAAATAAATGGCGATTTGAAAAAGGGGGCGGGTTCTCAGTCGTGATAAAATTAAGAGGGTAGATGAAATATATTAATATAATAATTTTTATAACAACAATGTTTTGCCAAGATTTTCCTTATTTTGATGGCAACATCGCATTTGAATATTTAGAAAAGCAATGCGATTTAGGTCCGCGATTCCCAGGCTCAAAAGGTCATGATGATTTTATTGTTTTAATAGAAGATTATTTAGATCCAATTGTTGATAAAATAGTAAAACATGAAATTACAATTACTCATCCAATTTGGAAAAAACCAGTTGGAATTACAAATATACTTGCACGGTTTTCACCTAAAAAAGAAAAAAGACTATTATTATTAGCTCATTGGGATACAAGAGAAATTGCGGAGATGGATTCAATATTATCAAATCAGGATAAACCTATAATTGGTGCAAATGATGGAGCAAGTGGGATTGCAATTTTAATGCATTTGGCTGAAATTATTCACAATAATCCTTTAATGAATATAGGTGTCGATTTACTTTTTGTTGACGGAGAAGATATGGGGGTGTCAGGAAATGCAGAATCCTTTGGATTGGGCACAAAAGAATTTGCAAAAATTTATCCTTTACCAATGCCATATTTTGGAATTGGTTTGGATATGGTTGGGGATAAAAATTTAGATATTGAAATTGAACGATTTTCCTATTATCAAGCACCTCAATTTGTTGACCAACTTTGGACATTAGCACATAATTTACAACTTCATCAATTTAAGCATAAATTAGGGAAACCAATTTATGATGATCATCGGGTATTTTATTTGGAAACAAAAATACCGACTGTTGACATAATAGATTTTAATTATTTAAAAAATAATAAAAATTTGTGGCATACATTAAGTGATTTACCTGAAAATTGTTCTGCTGAAAGTTTAGAAGCCGTAGGTAAATTAGTCACAGCTTTTATTTATATGGAAGATTTAAAATGAATGATTCTTGGCAAAAACTTTCAATTAGTGGGGATTCAAGTATTTTAGAAATTGTAAGTGCGGATGTAATACAATTTTCAAAAGGCCTTGAAGAAGAAAATCAAAAACATATTCATTATATTGAAAATCAAGATTTTAATAATGTTAATCAATTATTGAAAAATCATAATTATAATGGTGAAATTAATTTTATATTTAATGAGCAAATTAAAGAAGATTGGCATTTAGCATGGAAAGACAATTTTATTCCAATAAATATTAATGATAAAATTATAGTAATTCCAGATTGGCATTCTGAAAAAACGAATGGAATTGAAATTAAAATTAAACCTGGAATGGCATTTGGTACAGGGCACCATGAAACAACATATTTAATGTTAGAGCAGTTAATAAAAATAGTAAAAAAGGATGTGTCTATTTTAGATTTAGGTTCTGGGAGTGGGGTTTTATCGATTGCTGGAATGAAATTAGGAGCAAAATCAGTAACAGCTGTTGAGTTCGATGAAGATTGTAAAGGTAATTTTAATGAAAATTTAGAATTAAATAATTTAAATGGTGAAATCCCATTATTTATTGAGGATGTTTTAAAATGGAAGCAATTTGATTTTGATATAATTTTAGCAAATATTAATAAACATATTATTGTTAAATTAATTCCTTTATTAAAGAAATCTATTAAATCTGATATTTTTTTAACTGGGTTATTAATTACAGATAAAAGTGAAATATTGGAGATTTTAAAAGAAAATAATTTTCAATTAAATAACATTAAATACAAAGGTGAATGGATGTTAATAAATATATCTCATTCATCAAATTAACTATGAAAATGTATATTCAATTAATTGTTATTTTATGTTGTATCATTATCATTTCATGTGAAATTAGTGATCCAATTTCATTAAATAGTGAAAACGATCCAATTGTTTTTATTGATTACAACCAAGATTTAAATCAAATATTTACCTCTGTATCAATTGGAGAAAGTCAAATCGATTCAGATTCTACATTGTCTGCATCTTTAGTTTGGATTGAATCTCCTCAAAACATAATTGGCTGTATTGAAAATGATAGTTTAATGCCTGTTGATTTTTCAATGAATATCAAAATAAATGAATCAAACTGCATATATGGAAATTCTAATAATAGAGGTTGTATGGATGAGTTAGCGATTAATTATGACCCTTATGCAGTTGAGGATGATAATAGTTGTAGTTATGATATGAATTTAAATTGGCATCAGTTTAAGTTAGGCCAGTTTGATATAGAGACTTATTCATTCCCAATTTATTTAATATCGACTACAAATATTCAATGGTTTCAATTTGAATTAATTGGTTTAAAGATTGATTCTCTTGTTGAAGTTTATCCAAATTCGATTGATAATATTAATAATAATTTAGTGACAAGTCAATTTCTATTCCCTGCAATTGAAAGTGGAATTACCGAATTATGTAGTATTTATATTCCTAAGCCACCATTAAATATAGAATTAATTTTATTTGATAATGGTAACAATGGTGATATTATTGAACAAAATAATATTTTTCATTCAATTATAAATCCTAATCAATTTTTGCCTGGTGAATATCAATTTTCAATATCTTATTCAAATAAGATAAATATAATTGAAAATTTTAATTTAATTTATAACTTTGCACCTAAAATAATTTCAGTTGAAATGCCAGATTCAATTATGTTGCATGATTCACTTTATACATCATTAGAGTTTTTTGTAAATGTTTTTGATGCTAATTATGGAAATGATATAAAAAATGTAAAATATTTAATTAATGTTGCTGGATTAACAAATGATTTATATCCAGAAGAAGGTGACGATATTTTTATTTCTGACCCATCTTGGAATATGGAATATCATAATTGGATAGAAAAAAATACATATCGATTTAAAACAGTGATTCCTATGAAACCAGCTAAAAGTGAAACCCCTGAAGAAGAGGGTAAAACAGGGAAGGCGATATTTAGATTTAATATATATGACAATCAGAATAAAAAAAATACATTAATAAATGAATCTCAATTTGAAAAATCTTTGTGGGTTTTAAAATGTGGAGATGGTATTTGTTCAGATGGATTTGAAAATGAATCAACCTGTGTAGAGGATTGTTTTGAATAAATTAATATACACCATATTTTTTAGTATTTGTCTTTCGCTTACTCCAGTTAATTTTGAAATTAACAATAATATATTGCTTCAGAGGGATAATTCTAATTCTTTACCATCAAATGGAGTAATTGATATTGAAATATCATCTGATGAGTTAATTTTTTATGGAACAGGTGGAGGGCTTGGGAAAAGTATTATTCAAAACGGAACTCCATTTTTTTATTCCATTAATGAGATAGGATTACCGCGAGGTGGGAATCCTGCATTATTTGTGAATGATTCAATTATTGTTGTTTCTGGAGTAACTGATACTTTGGCTCAAGGTGATTATATGTCGATGGGAACTGGGATTTCAATTTCACAAGATTATGGTGAAACTTGGATATATTTTCCTCAACCAATTGACCCAATTCCTGTAAATGATGTATATTTGTACACTGAATGGTACGGTGAAACTATAAAACAGTTAGCAGTTACGGTTGCTATTAATAATGTGTCTTATGATGTTACAGTTTCAGGTGATTATATCTATACAGCAAACTGGGCTGGTGGTATTAGACGGATTAAATTTAGAAATAATTCACCTATTATCGAAGGAGAAGAGGTTTCATGGGAAATACTCCCATTACCGCAAGATGCGAGTTATAATTTATCCTGTGATGAAGTTTTACCTTCTTATTATACATTAGACCCGAATGATCCTATGAATGGTGGTAATCATAATCATAAAGGGTTTGCAGTTGAATCACAAGGTGATTCAACTATTTGGGTTGGTACAGCAAATGGGATAAATAAAGGAATTATAAATGAAAATAATTGTGTAAGTTGGACTCATTATACAGCTGCCAATGATGGGATTTCAGGAAATTGGGTTATTGGATTTGCAATTCAAGAGTTAAATGCTCTACCAAATCCTAAAATATGGGCAATCACGTGGAGTACAAATATTACGGAACAAAACAGTATATCTTTTTCAACTGATATGGGGGAAACGTGGTCTATTTCAAATATGATTACAGAATTAGAGCTAAAAGTATTTAATATTTCAGTTTTTGACGAAAAAGTTTATATTGCCTCTGATAAGGGATTATATTATTCTGAGGATGGAATTTATTTTGAAAAAATATCGCGACCGATTGAATATAATTTAGATGGTGAAATTATGGAAGAAATTTTATCAAATTCGGTTTATAGTGTTGCTGAAACAAATGACTTTCTATGGGTAGGAACAGGTGATGGTTTAGGTAGGACAGAAAATATAGGATTAAATTGGGAAACATACAGATTTTGGGAACAACCAGAGCCATTCTATGCTTACCCTAATCCATTTTTTGTTAATTCGAATAATCAGTTAAATGGAGATGGACATGTTCGATTTATTTCAAATTCTAATTTTAATCCATATAAATTAATAATATATGATTTTTCAATGAATAAAGTTATAGAAATCAATGATCTTCGTTTAATCGAGGATGAAGTTGAAGTCATTTGGAATGGTCGAAATAATTTAAACCAAATTGTTGCAAATGGTGTCTATTTTTGTAACTTATTATCTCAATCTAATAATGTATGGACAAAATTAGTGGTAATCAATTGAATAAATTAATTTTAATAATCTCATTATCTTTTTCTTATTTAATTTCAAATAATTTACCTATTGGTGGATTTCAAGGAAGCTTTTCTATAATTTCTCCAGATGCTCAAAGTAATGCAATGGGAGGAGTAAATATTATTAATGATGGAAATGTTTATGGTGCATTTAATAATCCCGCATTATTAATCAGTAAAAAAATAACAGGTGGAGCCTCTTTACAAAATAAATCTCTCGATAGATATAATCAATCAATGATTTTAAATTTTAAAATTCCACCAAAAGCGAATGGAAGTATTGGATATATTTCAAGTGGGGTGAAAGATATAATTGGCAGAGGGTATACAGGAACAATTACAGAAAATTTTAACTGGTCAAATCATCATGGTTTTTTCTCTTTTGGAATTTCACCAATTAATAAAATTTCTATTGGATTTAAATTAAACATTTATTTTCAACATTTAATAGAAGAGGTCAAATCAACTGGTTTAGGGATTGATTTTGGTATTCTTGCTAATCCTTATGATAATATATTTTTAGCATTTACAGTAAAAAATATAAATGGTAAATCTAATTGGAAAATTAATATGAATGATGGAACTATAAGAGATTACAATGAATATTATCCAATCATTTATTCTGGAGCAGTAAGTTATAATTATTTAAATCAAATGAAGATATTATTACAAACAGATCATTATAACGATATTAATATTGGCTATATTGGTAGGTTAAATAAATTAGGGATTGAGTATAAATTAATTAATTTTAGTTTACCACTATTTTTAAGAGCAGGGTACAATTCAATTAATTCATCTTGCGGGTTTGGTATTCCTGTGAATAAATTTTTTAATATTAATTATGCATTAATAATTGGAGGAAATAATGAACAGAATAGTCATATATTTACGTGGGATTTTAAATTATGAACTTTAAAATAATTTACCTACTGTGTATTTCACAAATATTTTCAATTGGCTTAGATGCTTTAAATATTCCAATAAACTCGAATACATTATCTACACAAACTTCTACTGATATCGGTGTAAATAGTTTATCTGAATTATTTAATGAAAATTCATTTTTAGAATATAATACTCGGAATTGGTTGCCTGGAATCACAGGACATTCGATCTATTGGAAGACTTCATCTTCATTAGTGAAATCCGTGGGATTTGAAACGATGCATGATGATGAAATATTTTATCATGGTTCTGTTCCTAATGATGAAGAAAATATTAAGCTACCTGCGTCTTGGTATTCAATTTCATTATTATTCGGTAAAGAAATAAAAAACTATAATATAGGGATTAAAATTCAATCTTTTTCAAATCTTTTATATACAGAAAAATATAATGGTTTAATTGCAAATTTTTATATTAATAAATTTATTTATCATAATATTCAAATTGATTTTTCACTTCGAAATTCGATTATTCTTTTAGGCAATATAAATAACCAGTCTCTGCCAGTTCAAATGAACTTATCATTACAGAATAACCATATTAAAATACCAATTTCCTATGGTGTTGCTATGAAATATACTAAATTAGAAAATTCATTAAATTCTTTTATTAATTATAATTTGGGCTTTATTAATTTTACGGGATCAATTAAATATATAACAGATCGTGAATTACAATATGCTAGTGGCATAAATTTAATTTATAATCAATGGCAAATTAGTTATAGCCTTACAAGTCAACTTACTTCAACTCTTGGAACCCCTCAAATATTTTCAATTCAATATAATTTTAAGAGTAATAATTAAAGATTTGAAAGTTTTTATAAAAAAATTAATTTAACAATACAACTAAAGAGAAATAATATGATAAAAGTCGGAATAATGGGTTTTGGGCATATTGGAAGATATATCTTTTCGAAAATGGATAAAGACTCACAGTTTTCAGTAAATGCAATTTGTGATATTGGTAATCCTGATATTTTAAAATATCTTTTAGAAAGTGAATCTCGAAATAATTGTAAAGTAGATGTAAATGGTAATTATTTTATTACACAATCTAATAAAACTCGTTTTATAAATGCAGTTTCGCCCGGTGATATTCCATGGGATGCGTTGGATGTTGATTGGGTAATTGATGCTTCAGGGAAATATCTATCAGCCTTAGCACTTCAAAAGCATTTAGACGCAGGTGCAAAAAAAGTGATACTTACATCATTGCCAGATGATAATATTGATAGAATAGTTATTCCTGGAATAAATGAGAATGATATTAATAAAAATGATAAAATAATTTCTGCTGGTTCTTCAACGACTAATGCATTGGCAATATTATTAAATATTTTGGATAATGCATTTAAAATTAATTTTGCAAATATGATGACAATTCATTCATATACAAGTGAACAACCATTACAAGATATGGCTTGGGTAGATTTTAGAAGAAGTCGTTCAGCTGCAGAAAATATTATACCCAATAAAAATAAATCTGCTGATATAATTCAAGAAATAATTCCAAAGTTTAAAAATAAAATTATGAGTTCGGCTCTAAATGTACCTGTTCAATTTGGTTCAATGTTAGACTTAACAACTGTATTTGAAAGCAATAAGATTACAGTAGATGATGTTAATAATCTACTAATAAAAGAAAGTAATAAATTTCCTGAATTAATAAAAACGGTTGAAGATCCTATCGTTTCATCTGATGTGATAGGAATGTCTGAAACCATTGTTTTTGATTTAAAAGGTACATTGAAAATTGGGGAAAATATGATAAAAACACTTTCATGGTATGATAATGGATTCAATCATGCTTCTAGAGTTATTGATGTTATATTAGCATATAATCAATTGGAGAAAAAATAATATGAATATTGCAATTAATGGTTTTGGTCGTATTGGAAGATCTGTTTATCGTATTTTATCTTCAGATAATAAACATAATATTGTCGCAATCAACGACTTGAGTGACCCGGAGGTATTGGCATATTTACTTAGATATGATACCGTGATGGGTAATTTTAAAGGTGAAGTTAATTATACTGATGGAATATTAACAACGCCTGGACAAAGTGTAAAATTACTAAAAGAAAGAGATCCTTCTCTACTTCCTTGGAATAAGTTAGAAGTTGATATTGTTATTGAAGCTACAGGTGTATTTAGGCTTAAAAAGCAATTAGAAAATCATATAAAAGCAGGAGCAAAAAAAGTAATATTAACTGTACCTGCAAAAGATGAAATTGATTATACAATTGTATTGGGAGTAAATAACGATGGATTAAAACAATCGGATAAAATTATTTCAAATGCAAGTTGTACAACAAATTGTTTAGCGCCAATGGCTAAGATATTGAATGATAATTTTGGTATAGTTAATGGAGTAATAAATACTGTACACGCTTATACAAATGATCAACGGCTTGCAGATGTGCCTCATAAAGATTGGCGTAGATCTAGAGCTGCCGCTGAAAATATAATACCTACTTCAACAGGTGCAGCAAAAGCGGTTGGAAAGGTATTACCTGAATTAGATGGTAAATTAGATGGAATAGCATCTAGAGTTCCAGTGCCAGATGGATCTGTTGTTGATTTGTTTGTTGAATTAGAAAATAAAGTGACTATAGAAGAAGTTCATTCGGCAGTCAAAATTGCATCAGAAAGTATGCAGATGAAAAATATATTAGAATATTCAACTACTCCTATTGTATCAAATGATATTATTGGAAATTCAAGTTCATCTATTTATGATGTAGAGTGTACTGGGTTAATTGGTGGTAAATATTTGCGAACATTAAATTGGTATGATAATGAATGGGGATACTCAAATAGGGTTGTTGATTTAATTGATTTATTAAAGGAATTGATATGAAGAATTATAAAGTATTATAAAAATATATATTTTTAAGTTATCATATCATAAACTATGAAAGAGTAAAAATAAAAAATTATTGTTTTTACATTTAAGGATTTAGATGTAATTTTACATACGATTTTAAAAGAAAATATACGGCTCTCCCATAAAGCCATAATCTGAAAACAAAGGATGCAAATTAATAATATTTTTTATAAAATAATTTTTTAGAATTAAGGGTACAAATCTTAAATAAGGTAGTACCCTTTTTTATTTAATAACAACCAACACACTTAAAGGAAAAATAATGAAGAATCTTTTTAAAACAATAATGCTTTTTGGTTTGATATCAATGGTCTTTAGTGCCGTAGATTATCAAACGGAAATTCAACCAATATTTGATGCGAATTGCATGGGGTGTCATGCTGGAGGATATAGTGGTGGATTACAACTTGGAACTTATGATGAATTAATGACTGGTGGGAATAGTGGTAATACCATTGTTGCTGGAGATCATTCCACAAGTAATTTATGGATTAAAATAAATAATGGGACAATGCCTCCAAATGGAAATTTATCTGCAGAAGATATAGATTTAGTTGCTCAATGGATTGATGAGGGTGCAAACGAAGTGCCTGTTTCTTTCTCTGGTTCTACCGTTTTCTTTACAGAATTAGCTGATCCAAATAACAATCCTAATGCTCGCTACATTGAACTTTACAATAACGGTGAAATAGATGTTGATTTATCAACCTGGCGAATTGATAAATATACAAATGAAAGTGCAATAGTAAGTCAAACATTAGCACTAACAGGAACAATTTCAGCAGGCGGGTTTTATCTAATTGCAACAGGACCTGAAGATACTGAAATATTTGATATTTTTGGTGTAACTCCTAATCAATGGGATCCAGGCTCAAATAATGTAGCAGGAAGTAATGGTGATGACAACTTGGAGTTGTATAACGGTGAAACATTAGTCGATCAATTTGGCGTTTCAGGTGAAGATGGTACTGGTACTGGACATGAATTTGAAGATGGAAGAGCAGAAAGAGCTGCAGGAGTAACAGCGGGTAATGCTACATGGGATGAAGCTGAATGGAATATTGATAATGATTCAGGTGGTGGAGATGGACCACAAGATGCCCCGGGAGGGTTTGATCCTTTTAATTGGATTGGAGCAGGTGATATTCCCATTTGTGAGGATATTGCTGCTTGTAACTTTGGAGAGCAAGGTGCTTGTGAATTTGTAAGTGATTGTGCAGGTGTATGTGGGGGCGATGCAGTTGAAGATTGTACTGGAACATGTGATGGTGGTGCAATTGTAGATGCCTGTGGCGAATGTGAAGGTGATGACTCTTCTTGTACTACAAGTGTAACTTTTTCAGTAGATATGAATATTGAAGGGGTTTTTGGGGATGTAAAAGTTAGAACTTCAACAATTAATGGTGAATATAATCCAAGTGATTGGTTTGTAATGAATGATGATGACGGTGATAATGTATTCACTTATACATTAGCATTGGTTGCAGGAAATGAATATGGTTATAATTTTAATAATAGTGATGGCTCAGGTTATGAATCTGGTGCTGATTTAGCAGAGTGTGCTGGTGGTAACTTTGGCAATGATAGATTTTTAACTGTAGGTGTTGATGATTTAGTTTTAGATGCAGTATGTTGGGAATCTTGTGATGCATGTTTAACAGAAATACCTGGATGTACAGACCCTTATGCTCTTAATTATGAAGCTAGTGCAAATATTGATGACGGTTCATGTTTTTATGAATGGCCTGAAATTGCTAATTTATTTTTCTCTGAAACAGCAGAGGGATCAAGCAGTAATAAATATTTAGAAATTTATAATGCATCAGGTGTTGATGTTGATTTAAGTGGATATTCACTTTCAAGTTGTTCAAATGGATGTAATGATAGTTTAATGTGGGATTACTCTGATAATCTTACTTTTGAAGTAGGAACAATGGTAAGTGCAGGGGGTGTATTTGTAGTATGCCATGGTTCAGCAGATCCAATAATTTTAGCAGAATGTGATCAAGAATTTACATATTTAAGTAATGGAGATGATGTATTTGCTATTACTCAATTAGGTAGTGGTGAAATATTAGATATAATCGGTGAAATGGGAGATGATCCAGGTTCTGGATGGGAAGTTGCTGGTGTATCAAATGCTACAAAAGACCATACATTAGTAAGAAAATCATCCGTTGTATCTGGTAATTCTAATTGGGCTTTATCTGCTGGAACAAATTCAGATGATTCTGAATGGGTTGTTTTTGATCAAAATACATGGGATTATTTAGGAAGCCATCCGCATGATTTTGCTTCAATGTGTAGTGATGAAACTGCTTGTAATTTTGGTGAAGAAGGTGATTGTGTATATCCTGATCCAGGTTTCGACTGTGATGGAAATATACTATTCAATGTAACTTTCAATCTTGATATGAATATAGAAGGCGTGGGTGCTGATGATATTGAGGTTAGATTAGGTTATGGTAATCCTTGGTTTATTATGACAGACGACGATGCCGATTTAATTTACAGCTACACGATGGAATTAGCAGCTGGTGATTATTCTTACAATTTCTATAATGGTGGATATGAATCTGGTGATGGTTTAGTAGATTGTGCAGGCGGCAACTATGGTAATGACAGATATCTTACCGTAAGTGATGCAGATATTGTTATTGCTCCTGTTTGTTGGGAATCTTGTGACGCATGTCCAGGAGCAGTTGATTGTGGATCTGGAGATACAAATGGTGATGGTGAATTAAATGTTTCTGATATAGTTCAAGTGGTAAATTATATTTTAGG
Source organism: Fidelibacterota bacterium (assembly GCA_014381925.1). Classification (GTDB taxonomy): domain Bacteria; phylum Fidelibacterota; class Marinisomatia; order SCGC-AAA003-L08. Next base: position 33,208 of record JACNKR010000042.1, read on the forward strand.
TACAGCGGAATTAAATGCTGATGAATTTTGTAGATCTGATATTACTCTTGATGATGTTGTAAATGTAACTGATATTGTTAATATGGTTTCAATTATTTTAGGTAATGGTATGGATAGTAATTCTTATGCCCCTAAAGTTGAATTGATAAAATCAAGTACTGGTATTTCATTTACTGCGGATGGGAAAATTGGTGGAATTCAACTTACCATTTCACATAAAGAAAATGTAACTATTGATTTATCTGAAAATGTATTTTTTGCAAAATATAATACAAATAAAACAATTACAACTATGATTTTACTTTCACCTGAATTTGGACAATTATTTACAATTGATGGTAATTTTGAAATTTTAGACATGGTCGCATCAGATTTAAATGGTGAAATTGATATTGAATTGGTAAAAGATTATCAACTATTATCTAATTTCCCAAATCCATTTAACCCTGTAACTACAATTTCATATTTTAATGAAGTTGATAGTTTTATTTCTATTAATGTATATGATTTAAGTGGTCGTTTAATAAATACATTAGTATCTGAAATTAAACCTTCTGGGGTTTATCAAGTTAATTGGTCAGGAAATGATAATACTGGAATGGCAGTAACTTCAGGTGTCTATTTCTTAACAATGGAAAATAACACAGGAATTGTAACAAGTAAAATTACTCTTCTTAGATAGTAAAGTAAATTAAATAAATAATTATTGTCCTGTTCGGTTTGAGCAGGACAATTTTTTTGTAAACTAAAAATGGGACTTAAATGAATAAATTATTAATATGTATTTTTATGGGATTAATGTTTTCCCAATCCACCTTGTTTTTCTCTGAATATGCTGAAGGTAGTTCAAATAATAAATATTTGGAAATCT
>JACNKR010000061.1 GCA_014381925.1 Fidelibacterota bacterium
AGTACTTTTTTTACAGGGGCTAAATACAAGGGGACTTCCTATGAGAAAAAAAATATTAGATTCTAAAATATGTAACACATGTAATGAATTAGTAATGATAAAAAAATTTTATTTAAATAAAAAAAGTATTGATGGATTTGATTATTCGTGCATCGTTTGTAGAAAAAAATATCAAAATGATTATTATTTAAAAAATAGAAAAATCATAAGTGAGAGAAATAAAAAAAATAGAGAAAAATTAAGTGATGCATATATAAAAAAATTAATTGTTGCAAATAGTAATTTAAGTCATTCAGATATTCCAAAAGAATTGATTCAAGCAAAAAGACAACATCTTGAATTAAAAAGATACTTATTAAATAATTGAAATGAAAAAGGACTTCCTATGACTAAAAATTACAAAGAATATGAAAAAATAATTATTGATGAAGTTTTATCCATAGACAATTTATATTATGGTTCAATTCGCAAAAACAATCAAGGTGAAAATATTTATAACGGGCGTGATTTTATTCAATATAGATTAATGGAAATGCTATTCCAAAAACCTACTCGGAAACCATTTACTGAAGATCAAGAATTGGATCAATTACCGTCAATGAATAAGGCATGTACAATAGTTGATGAACTTATAAAAAAATACGAGTTTGGAGAATTTGAGGAACGAGTAAGGGAGTTCACTTGTAAATTAGTACCCTATTTAATTTTACAAGAAAAAGGTATAAAAGAACTGTACAAAAAGGGGTTAAAAGTTAATAAACAAAAAAATGATGATTCAATTACATTTCTAAAATTTATAAAATTACATCAAACAACGGCGAATATGTTATTGGGTCAAATTATGGATATTGAAGTATTTAGTGGTGGAGGATATCGAAATTTTCAGTATAAACAGGAAAATATTGATTTTTGGCTAAAATATTATGATTTTGAGAAAAATAGATTAAAGCAGAAACCTACAACAAAGACGGCTAAATATATTTTAATGGAACCTCATTTATTACCCTTGGTATTTGGATTAAATTCTATTACCAGTAATAAACAAAGAAATAATTTTATTTGTGAATTATTTACGGAGTTTGAATTTGAAAATTATAAAAAAACATTTGAACCGAGAATAATGGATTATAAATCTATTGATAAAAAAATTAGGGACTATCTTAAAAATTTAATTAGTTCAAATAAAGATAATCAAGAAATTTTTGAAGTATTTTTTAAAAATCCAATAAAAATAGTAACTAAACCTTTAAAAGGAGATGAATTAAAAAAAATAAAAACGGGGCATTCTATTCATTAATAATTATGCTCGGGGTTACTCGGGTTCTACTACCCCCGACCAAGCAAATAATAAATATCCCTAATATATATGCCATAGAAATAATAATAAAGAAAGGAATTATCTTATGGCAAATGACAAAGGCTTATTCAGGAACGAATTGGCTCAAAAAACAAAAGCACCGTTTTACCTCATAAACTACTTATATAGCTTAGGCAAACTACCCCTGATTAAAAAAGGTAAGCAAGGCAGAGCACATATCTATGCCCCTGAATGTATAAATATCATCAATAAATACCGCTCTGAGGCTAATAATCATGCAGTATAATGAAGCTATCCAATTACAGCTAAACAGGATTACAAGACTATTAGAATCCAAACTACTCCCTGAATATTTAACTATAAAAGAATCCAGTCAATTACTTAAATGTTCTCAATCTACAATTAGAAAAATGCTAAAAAATGGTGATATTCCATTTAGTCGATTAAATTCAAGCATTAAATCAAGTGTACTTATAAAACGATCTGAATTATTAAAGGTGGTGAAATGAATAAAAAAATATTATCAGTTAATTTTAATTTAGATGAGGGCAATTTTAATATTACTCAAATCCCTAAGCACCTGAGAGAGAACCATTATTTTCTTGCAGAACTAATGAATTCTACACTTAGCAGTTTATTAAATAAAGAAGAAATGAAAAATGATTGTAATCTAATTTCAATGATGAATGATGTATCAGAGCCAAAAAACGATGAAAAATAAAGGAATTTGGCTCCCCATTGAAATAATTAGAAATAAATCATTATCTAATAATGAAAAATTGCTATTAATGGAAATAAATCAATTATCTATGCTCGATAAAGGATGTATAGCAAGTAATTCACATTTTGCAGAGCTGTTTCAAATTAATAAAACGGCTGTTTCAAGATTAGTAAATTCACTGATAAAAAAAGGCTTAATTGAATCAATAATAAAAAAAGGGAGCCGAAATACATTTAGAACAATTATTATAAAAAAAGGTACTAACAAATTGTTATCAAGGTATAAACAAAATGTTAATGGGGTACTAACAAATTGTTTAGAGACTAAAGAGAATAAAACAACTAATAATACAAAGAGTATAATAAAAAAGAATATATCCCCTGAAAATAAATTTTCAGAGTTTATACCTTTATCATTGGAATTTCATAAAAACCAAAAAAAAGCTGGTTATCATCATTTAGATTTTAAAAGCCCAATTACAGAAAAATCTAAAATTGTAATTTCAGGTGCTGAAACTTTAGATAAAATAAATATATTAGATAATGAACCTATTGCGGAAATAAAAAAAGTATTAGACTTCATATTATCGGATTGTTTTTGGAGTAAGCAAATAATCTCACTTTCAGGATTAAGAGCAAAAAAGAGTAATGGAAATATAAAATACTTCAATGTAAAGAATAATATGCTCCCAAATAATTCAAATGAAATTCAGGATGAATTAGTTTCATTGAGCGATTGGGGTACAAATTGAATCAATTTAATAACGAAAAATTCCATAAAGATATAATACCAATTTGTCGTGATGATGAATTAATTGTAATCGGTACATTAATCCATGATTTTGAAAATGCTGTTGAATATGTAAATGAGATTAAATTAGAGCATTTCCATGATTTGAATCACCGACTTATTTTTAGAGCAATAAATAAATTATTATTAAATGAAAAAATAAATCCCCAAAGTATAATTAACTATCTTACTGATATTGGGAAACTTGACCAAATTGGTGGGGCTTATTTTATTACATGGTTATATGATTTTAATTTAATTTCGCAATTACCTCAATCAATTCAACGATTAACAGAAGTTTACAAACGGCGTGAATATTATGAATTAGGTCGAAAATTAAATAATTCTTACCAAATTAAAAGTAATGGAATAGAAAAACTAATATTTGATGCTGTTGAAAATATTGAATCAAATTCAATAGGTGGGTATGTAGAAATTAATAAATCAATTGATGTTTTATTAGATGATATGACCGAGCGTTTTGAAAATGGAACACCTCCTGGAATAAGTACGGGGTTTAATGATTTGGATGAAATAATTACTGGGTTTGAACCAGGTGATTTAATAATTATTGGTGCATGTACTTCACACGGTAAAACGGCTTTAGGTTTGAATATTGGAGTGAATATAGCTAAACAGGGACTGCCTGTGGCTGTTGTATCTTTAGAAATGCCAAGTAATCAATTAAACCAAAGATTAATCTGTAGTGAAGCGAAATTGGACTGCCAAAAAGCTAAAAATAATGAATTGAGCAATAAAGAAATGAATCGTTTTTTTAAATTGGCTGAATCGGTAAAAGAATATCCTATTTACATTGATGAAAGCCGAAATAATACAATTTCAAAAATAATCACCAGGGCAAAACTACAATGTAAACGGAAAAAAATTAAGGTTTTAATTATTGATTATTTGCAACTCATTAAAATTGGTGATACCTCTGAAAACCGAAACTTAGAACTATCTGAAATTACGATGGCATTAAAACGCTTTGCATTACAAGAAAATATTACGGTGCTTTGCCTGGCTCAATTAAATAGAAAAGCCTCTGGAAAGGCTCCTTTAATATCTGAATTACGAGATAGTGGTGCCATTGAGCAAGATGCAGACAAGGTAATATTACTTTGGAGACCAGAGCAGGACGGCATACGAGGAAAAGAAGATTTTACAGGGGTAGCCTTACTTAATATTGCAAAAAATCGAAATGGAAAAACAGGAAAAATAAAACTATCCTTTAATGCTAAATCGATATCGTTTAGAGATTATTCATATTATGGTGGCTTTAATGATTAAGTTAATAAAAGGTGACTTTTTTAATCATTGTGAGTCTATCAAAAAAAACAGCATTGATTTAATATTAACCGATCCACCTTTTAATTGTTTAGAGGATGTTCAAAAATGGGATGTTGCTTTAGATTGGTTTAAATTAGAAGAAATATTTAATGAACTTTTAAATCCGAATGGGCAGGTAGTGATGTTCTGTGACTTGAATTTGTTAATAGAAATTAGAAATACATTTAGTAAATATTTGAAATATAGGTATTACATGATATGGCAAAAAACATCACCAATGCCGATTAGCATAATGAGACCCCTTCCAGATACAGAATTCATTTTAGTATTTAAAAAAAAAGGTTCTCAAGAAAAAAATCTAACTTGGAATTATAAATATTTAGGTGAAAGAAGTAAGCCTTTTAAAAAGATAAATTATGATAAATCAATATCAGTTAGAAAAGGATTGAAGAAAGAAGTAAATATAAATCTTTCTGGATACAGACTCCCAAGGCAGATTTTTACTTTCCCTAATAAGCCTAATATGAAAATTGAAGAACGAACCAAGCACCCTACGCAAAAACCGTTAGGACTTTTAAAAAAATTAATAGCCTGTTATTCAAATGAACAAGATAAAATCTTAGACCCATTTTCAGGTAGTGCTACTACATTAATTGGATGCCATAATTTAAACCGTAATTGTTTAGGCTTTGAATTAGATGAAATTTATTACAATGAAGCAAAGCAACGAATTGAAAGGCATACGAGCCAAACAGATTTATTTGGTACATTATTGCCACAAAATAGAGATACAGGCACAGATTTGAAATTAAACACCTTATTTTAAATATTACATAGATGGAGGCAATGAAAAATGAAAATTAAAACTGATAAACAGAAAGCTAAACAGTTACAGCCCTTTCATTTCAAAAAGGGAAAATCTGGAAACCCTAAAGGACGACCACCTAAAAATAGATGTATTCCTGATATATTAAAAAAAATTACAGATGAACAAATAGCAGGTGATGAATCTAAGCTTTATCAAATATTAAATGAAGTTGTGAATAGAGCCTTAGCAGGTGATAATTGGTGCATTCAGTTTATTGCTGACAGAATGGAAGGTAGACCGTCTCAGGTGGTCCAGAATCAAAGTGAAGAATTACCAAGTGGATTTACAACAACTATTATTTAATAGGTAGTAAAATATACCGATTAAGATAATATTTTAATGTTTGACTTTAATCTATTAGGTATAAGATATTATAGTATAATTTTATTATTATTATTCTAAAAAACAGGGGTAAAAAATGGCTTCAATGAGGAAATTAAAAGGAAAGTTTTATATACGGATTAGGTATAATGGAAAAGAAAAATTGATACCAACATTTACGGGTATAAAAAGAGACGCTGAAATTATATTAAAAAAATATAAACACAATGAACAGGAAGTAAAATTGAATCTTACTGAGCATTTATTAGACCGTAATTTTACAATTAGTGATAGTATCAATTATTTTAAAAGGAGATACCAAACTGAAAAAGGAATTGAAAATAGTACGCTGAAAAGTTATCTTGTAGCATTGAATGATTTTAATGTATGCTTTGGCTCTAAAACTTCAATAAATGAGCTTAAAAGAGATAACTACCACGAACTGATAAACTACCTAAATATAAGATTAAACCCTGTCACGGTAAATATTAGATTGAGGTCAATTCGGACTTTCTTTAATTATCTTTTAGAATCTGAAAAAATAAAGAAGCTTCCTTTTAAAATTTCTCAGGTTAAAATTGACCAGTCACCACCAAAATATTTATTACCAAGTGAATTAGAACAAATATATTCATTAATTGAAGATGAAAAGCTATTAGCCACATATAAAACTTTTGAAGTAACTGGTATGAGGGTTGGAGAATTACAAAACTCTAATAGAGATGGAAATTTTATTATAATCACTAAAACAAAGACAGGTAGAGAGCGAAATATTCCAATTGCAGATGATGATATTAAAAATTATGATTTAGCAAGATTTGAGCCATACTCTACAAGTTGGATTACACGAAATTTTACTAAATATGCAAAACAAGTTTGTAAAAGTAAAATTACCGCTCACAGCCTTAGACATACATTTGCGTATAGATCATTATTAAAAACCGATAATATTCAACTTGTACGAGATTTATTAGGGCATACATCAATTAAAACAACTCAAATTTATACCCAAATTCCTAAAGAATATTTGAAGAAAAAGTTTACTGATATTTTAATATCTAAATCTGAAAATATTTCTATTCATGCAAGGGCTTAAAAATGCAAAAAATGGTAATGAAATGGGATACAGAGTGGATACCGAGTTAATTTACCGACGGGGAGCAAAGTTCTCATAATCCATTGGTCCGGGGTTCAAGTCCCTGAGGGCCCACATTGAAAGCCATATTTCTTTATGAAATATGGCTTTTTAAATTATATTACTATTGATGAGCAATATTATCTGAAGGGATAAAATAAATTCTAAATCCTTCAATAATATACTTCTAATTTCATATTCAGCAAGATAATATTCATTTTTGATACCAATGTAACTATTCTAGTTAATAATTATATACCATTATTAAATTATCTTCAAGGTAAATTAAAAAATCAATCAAATGATATAAAAAATAGATTTAAATTTAATCTATTGAATAAATACAATTATTCAAATCATTTTTTTTTAACAGGAAATAATAAAATAGATAATTTATATGAATGTATTTTTAACGGGAGCAAGTAGTGGAATTGGTGAATATTTAGCATATGAATATTCAAAACAACATGCCCATATTGGAATAACCGCAAGGCGAATAGATAAATTAGAGCAAATAGCAAAAAAATGCACCACACTTGGCGGTAAGATTTCTTTTTATCAATTAGATGTTAATAATCAAGAAGAGTGCAAAAATGTGATTAATAAATTTGTTAATGAAGTGGGTGGAATTGATATTGTCATCGCAAATGCCGGAATTGGTAACCATGATAATATGAAAACAGGCGATGCAACAATAATAAATAATATTTTACACACAAATATTATTGGATTAACAAATACTATTTACCCTGCAATACCACACATGATAAATCAAAAAAGTGGAAATATTGTAATTATAAGTTCAATTGCTAGTTTTTTAAATATTAAATTTCATGGTGGCTATTGTGCTTCTAAAATTGCGGTAAAAACATTAGCAAATTGCTGGAGGAAATCTCTCAAAAAACATAATATCAAAATTTCAACTATTATGCCCGGATTTATTAAAAGTGAAATGACTCAAGATATAAAATTCAAAATGCCATTTATTATGGATACTCAAACCGCTTCTACGAAAATTGTAACCGCAATTAAACAAAATAAATCCAACTATATTTTTCCGTGGCAATGGCGAATTGTTATTCCAATTATAAGACTATTTTCATAAAAAAATAAACAGAGAATAAAATTAATCTCACCCAAATAATAAAAAATGATATTCCATTAATTGATGTGAGAGCACCAATTGAATATTTAAAGGGATCATTTCCTTCGAGTATAAATTTACCCATATTAAATAATGATGAACGAAGTCAAGTTGGAATTACTTATAAAAAAGAAGGGCAAAATTCAGCAATACAACAAGGATATCATCTTGTAAAAGATGAAAAAATCAAAAGAATTCAATCATGGGAAAAATTTATAAATGAAAATCCGAATACGAACCTCTATTGCATGAGAGGAGGATTAAGGTCGGAAATTGCTAAATCTTGGTTAAATGAAATTGGTATAAATATACCCATAATTAATGGTGGATATAAGGCTTTACGAAATGCTTCAATAGAAATTATAAACGATGTTGAAAATGATAATAAAGAATGGATAATTTTAGGAGGGCGAACGGGTTCAGGAAAAACTGAAATATTAAAACGACTAACGTCTGCAATTGATTTAGAAGGAATTGCACATCATAGAGGGTCAGCATTTGGTGGATTTTCAAATGAGCAACCGACAGTAATAAACTTTGAGAATAAATTAGCTTCAACCTATATAAAACATCAAGGGAATGTTTTATTTTTAGAGGATGAATCTCGACGAATTGGGAAATTGCCAATCCCTGAAATATGGCATAAAAAAATGCAATTATCAAAAATGGTCATAATTGATTTGCCAATTGAAGAACGAATAAAAAACATTCATTATGAATACATATTAAAACCACAGGAATCAGGAATTAATATAGAAACTCTTTTAGAAACTTTTCAAAATTCTTTGTTTAATATAAGAAAACGATTAGGATTTGACCAGTATTCACAAATCAATATTCAATTACAAAAAGCATTTATTGATTATTCATTTAAATCACATGAAAAATGGATTTATAATTTACTTACTCATTATTATGATCCAATGTATGATTATCAGCTTAAATCAAAATTAGATCGATGTATTTTAAAATCTGATAAAACTGGAATTAGTCAATATTTAAAAGAATTAGAAAAATTGAATTAAAACATTTTAATTATTCATCATGCATTTTTTCCGCTCACTTTCCAACCTAACCAAGCCATTGGAATATATGCAAACCCAATATCTAAAATATTAAACCACATTGGAGAGGGTAACATAGACACCATTGTAATCCCTCCTAAAATAAAAAAACACCCAATACTAAGTGCATAAATTCGATGTTGATTAACTGAAATAAATGATGCAATTATCGCACCAATAAATGTTCCAAAAGAATGGGCTAATAATGGAATTACAAATTGAATTGGTTTATACAAATGCATATTCGCCTTTATACTTTCAATATCATTTGGATTCACACCTTCAGGTAATGGGATTAACCCACCCCCGAATGTAACTATTGCCATATTAACAATCCCACCCAATATTACCCCCATAATTACAGCTAAAATATTTCTAAATATTTTCATTATATACCCTTTTTTAAAACTATGATTGTAGAATAATATTTACTAATAAAATCACATCTAAAACATTAACAAGACTATCATCATTTAAATCCGCAATTAAATTAACTTCTGAAGTACCTAATACCATATTTACGGATTGAATAACATCTAATATATTGACAATTCCATCTTGATTTATATCTCCTTGTAATAATCCTGAAGGACAATAGTTTCCATCTGGAGCTAATTGAGGTAATTTATATTCTGGATTATTTACAATTTCGAACATCGCAATATCCGTTGATTCAAATAATTCTGGACTGCATGGCTCCCATTCATTATTAATTCCATTACAGGTTTGAGGATCATTTAAAATCCCCATATCTGTTACAATACACCAATATAAATATTCCATCGCCATACATTCATAATCACATGTATAATCATCATAATGATACCACGCTTCTTCAGGATAATTATTCGGTATATTAATAAATTGTCCACCTCTTGCAATATCCATAGCATCTGACATCAATGAAGAATTAGGTGCTAACCCAAATGCTTCAGGATAAACTTCTAATTGTCCACATGTATTTATTGTATGTAAAACCTCTTCTACAGTTGCATCATCTCCCCAATGTCCTGGCTGTGATGGATCAATTTCATTTCGGTATAATACCGCACCTAAACATCCATTGTAGTAATCAAATACATTGTCTTGCCCATTAGACCATTCCGAATTAAATATAGGCATCATAGTATTTAAGGCAATTAAAGATGCTTCAACATCAGGGTCATCAATAATTCCATCTTCATTATTATCTAATAATTCTGCAGAAACTGACGCAACATGTAGCAGTTTTTCATCAGAAATTTGAGATTCACCATATACTTTAAAACAGTCTAATACATTGACAAATTTTGTAAAACTACTCAAAGCAATATCATTTGAAGCATTTATTTCAACTTCAAAACATACTTCATTTTGAGAAAACACAACTAATGGAAATAATAAACCAATTAATAATTTACTCATTTTCTTACCTTTTCTTTTTTAAAATTAATAATTATTCAACAAATCTAAAATTACATTTCGTTATAAATAAATTATTTTGCAGATAATATTTTTCCTTTTACTTCACCAAAACCAACTCTATAGCCCTTTCCCTGAGCATAACCTGTCATAATTATTTCATCATTATCCTGAATAAATTTTCTTTTCTCACCATTTGATAATTGTATTGGCATTGTTCCCTTCCACGCTAATTCTAACATGGAACCATAAGAATCAGATTCTTCACCACTTATTGTCCCGCTTGCAAACATATCTCCAGGATTCATATTGCAACCGGTGATTGTATGATGAGCTAATTGTTGTGCAAGATTCCAATACATATATTTATAATTAGAATTACAAATTGTCTCGGGGTTCTCCATTTTTTCAGTTTTAATTTGTACTTCTAATTTCATATCAAAAGTCCATTTATCATTACTTTGTAAATAGGGTAATGGAGTTGGATTCTCCTGAATTGGATTTTCAATTCTAAATTCATCTAATGCTTCAAAAGGAATAATCCATGGTGAAATAGAAGTTGCAAGATTTTTGGCTAAAAAAGGCCCCAATGGGACATATTCCCATTTTTGAATATCTCTCGCACTCCAATCATTTACTAATACTAAACCAAATAAATGTTCACTTGCATTTTCAATCGAAATCGGTTCACCTAAATTATTCCCAGTACCGACAAAACAACCCATTTCCAGCTCAAAATCCATTAACCTACATGGCCCAAATACAGGATTATCTGACCCCAGTGGCATTGTTTGTCCGTTTGGTCTGTGAATATCGGTTCCACTCACTACAATCGAACTTGACCTTCCATGATAACCAACAGGTAAATGAAGCCAATTTGGTAATAATGCATTTTCGGGATCTCTAAACATTGCACCCACATTTGTAGCATGGTTTTTAGACGAATAAAAATCCGTATAATCTCCAATATTTGCAGGGATATGCATCGTAACATCTAATTGTTTATAAAATACTTTTTCTCTTAATATTGAATTATCTCTTAAAGTCGGGTTTGTATCCATCAATAATTCTTGAACTTGAGATCTTACATTAGACCATTCTTTTTTTCCACCACTCATAAAAGAATTTAAAGTTGAATTGCTAAAATAATTTGAATTTAATAATCCCTCTTTTTCAAGTTGAGCTAAATCTAAAACAAATTCTCCTATTGCAATTCCTGCTCTCTTTTTTGAATTTTCATGACTACTAAAAATCCCATAGGGTAAGTTTTGAATTGGAAAATGGCTATCTTCTTTATATTCTATAAATGATTTCATTAAAATATTCCTAATTTTGTTAAATCTTCTCGTGGTTCATTAAAACTACAACTTCCATATGATATAAAATCATTTTCTCGAAATTGTATTATTTCTTTATTTGATAAATTATATTTCTTCCAAGATAATCCTTCTTCTTTAAACTTAAAATTATTTGATGATTGATCGATTAATACTTCAATTAATTCTACATGATTAAATCTATATTTCTTTGCAAGCATTCCACCGATAAATATATTAAAAAAACCAAACATTTTAGTTTGAATAGAGTCATTATAATGCCGAACGGGATGATGTAAACCTGCAGTAAATTTCAATGAAATATTATTTTGAATACATATAATAATTGTTTCAGCAATATTTTCTGGAGAAGGAAACATATATGGTTCAACTCCCCCACATCTTAATTTAAACCCAAAATTTGAATTGTGATTAAAATTAAATTCCGTAATTATTTCAATAGACTTAATCATTTTATCAATCCAATTTTCTTGAGTGGGTAATTCAAAAAAAGATGCCATATTTAATTGGTTTTTATTTTGTACCTCATTTGTTTTTTCTAATATAGTATGAAAAGAATGAATATCTAATATTTTTGATTCTAATCCTGAAAATTCAACCTTTTCACCAAATTTATCTTTAAACAGAAATAATTGATCAATATCAAGATCTAAATCATTCGATAATAATGATAATTTTAATGGAAAATTTTGGCTAAACCCATCCATCATTTTTTCAGTAATATTATTTAGATTACTTAATGGAAGTATAAATTGGGATAACATCCATTTATCCAAGCATTTTATATCATTATTATAATTATTAAGTGCGAGTTTTAATTGCAATTTTGCAGGCGGAAAAAGTCCCGCATAATCAATTAATTTTGTTAAAAATAATTTTAAAGAATTTGCTATCATTATTATTAATTTAATCGTTATTCAGAAGCTATATTTTACAATTATTTACCCTCTTTATATATCAATAAAGTGAAAGAATTTGAAACATTATGAAATTACCAGTAGAAAATTTAATAAAATTAGATAATCGATTTGAAAAAATTATTGATAAATTTGGAATCATTAAACTCGAAAAAAAATCTAATCCATTTGAAGAATTAGTGAAAGCAATTATATATCAACAATTAAGTGGAAAAGCAGCATCTACAATCTATAATCGATTCCTTGAAATATATAAAAATAATCATCCCACAACTACCGAATTAATGAATACCGAACATCAAAAATTAAGAAGTGTTGGTTTATCAAATCGTAAAGCAGAGTATATTAAATCGATCGCTGAGTTTTTCAATGTAAATTCGTATAATTTAAATGATTTTTCTAAAATGAAAAATGATGATATTTTCAATAAATTAATAAATATAAGGGGTGTTGGTCCTTGGACAATTGATATGTTTTTAATTTTCACTCTACATCGACTTGATATATTCCCATCACTTGATTTAGGAGTGCAAAAAGGATTTTCAATCTTTTATAATTCAAAAAAATTATATTCCCCCAAATCTATGTTAAAAGAAGCTAATAAATGGCGTCCATATCGCTCAATCGCCTCTCATTATTTTTGGAAAATAGCAGATGATAAATAAATCTCATTTTTATTAATTTAATTGGTTGAAATTTAACTTCCTTATTAATTTTAACACTATGATTTTAACTTAAATTTAATAATTTGTTCGACCTATTTTTGTTAAAGTTTCAGATAATTCCCAAAGTTTTTTTGCTGTAAATTTATCTTTTGATTTTTTAGAAGAATCTACTTTTTGTGGACTCCCCCATATTTCAAGTATTTTTGGTCCAATAAAATCACCTCCTTTTATACTATTATCAGTCGCAGCAAATAGTGTAGGTAATGCTCCCATTTCTGGTTTTTGGGCAATAAAGGGACTTAACATTTTAAAACTAAATTTATATTTTTGTAAATTTGTAGCAGTCCACCCCGGATGAGAAGCTACTGAAATTGTATCAATATTATTCTCTTTTAATTTCAAATCTAATTCGAATGTAAAAAGTAAATTGGCTAATTTACTTTGTTGATAAGCTTTTACAGGATGATATTTTCTCCCAGAATTTATATCTTCAAAATTTATTTTTCCAAGTCGGTGATATAAACTACTTACAGTAACTACTCTCGACTTTGGAGTTTTTGAAATTAAACCCATTAATAAATTTGTGAGTGTAAAATGTCCAAAATGATTTGTGCCAATTTGCATTTCAAATCCATCTTTAGTGTACATTTTAGGGCACATCATAATTCCTGCATTATTTACTAATATATCTAATTGACTATTTTCAGATGTAAAATTATCTACAAAGTCATGAATTGAAGATAAATCGGCTAAATCTAATTTTAGAAAATGTACATCTGAATGTTGGAATTCTAATTTCACTTTATTTTTGGCATAATTACCCCAAAATTCATTTCGACAAGCGAAATATACTCTTGCCCCTTTTGATGCTAATACCTTTGCTGATTCAAAACCAATTCCACTATTTGCTCCAGTAACTATTACTGTTTTTCCATTTAAATCATTAATTTGATTTATTGTCCAGTTATTTTTCATAGGTATAATTTAAAAAGAAATTTTATTGTGATTTAATCTATCATTAATAAAATCATATAAATTAGAAATTGCATAAAAAATTCAGTATTTATTTAGGCATAACAATATATATCTTAATAATTTATTGAATTTGCGCAGAACGTATTTATTATTTGTTTTATATTTACAATAATACCTTATATTATATCGTTCAGCAATTCAGCTAACTAAATAAATTAAGGAATCAATTAAATGAACTTAAAAAATGTAATATTATTATTATACATTCCATTAGCATTTATAAATGCAAGAGAATATAATTTATCAGCAGATTTATATAATCGATATGTATGGCGTGGAACTGATTTTGGAAATACCGCAACTGTTCAACCAAGTATTGAAACAACATTTGGGCAAGTTACAATTGGAGCGTGGGGAGCTTGGGCTTTAAATGGTGCTGAGGGTGGAAATGAATGTGACCTTTATGCTACAACAACATTTGGGACTGTTTCATTAACTTTAACAGACTACTTCTTTCCTATTTACTCATCTCTTGATTCACTTTATAATGGAGATGGATTATTCAAATTTTCAGGAGAAACATCGACACATATATTTGAATTAAGTGCAAGTACAGATATTGGACCAGTCTCTATTCTAACGGCAACAAATTTAAGTGGTGATACTGACAAATCGTCTTATTTAGAATTATCTTATGGTAGTTTTTCTGTTGGTTTTGGTAATGGATTTTATTCTCTTGATGGAAAATTCAAACCAGTAAGTATTGGAATTTCAGCAAGTAGGGATAATTTTTCAGCTTCTTATATCATTAACCCAGACCAGGAGACTTCATTTCTTGTGTTTGGAATTACACTTTAAAATAAGGAAAAATAAATGAAATTAATTATAATTTTCTTTTTAACATCGTTTGTATTTTCAGGTGAAAATACATCTATCTCAGAAGAAATGTTTACAATCAATAATACATGGATGCTAATTTCAGCATTTCTTGTGTTTATAATGCATTTAGGGTTTGCAACTTTAGAATCAGGATTAACTCGAGCAAAAAATACAGTAAATATTTTATTTAAAAATGTAAGTATCGTAGCAATTGGAATTTTAACCTATGCAATCTGTGGATTTAATTTAATGTATCCAGGAACCTTTAATGGTATATTTGGATTTGCTGGATTTGGTATAGATTCTCCTTCAGGTGTAGATGGATTAATAAATTATGCAAATGGAGCTTATTCCTATTATACAGATTTTATATTTCAGGCAATGTTTGCTGCGACGGCAGCAACAATAGTTTCTGGCGCAGTTGCTGAACGAATTAAATTGAGTAGCTTTTTAATATTCTCAACTTTTTATGTTGCAATTGTTTACCCAATTGTTGGTTCTTGGACATGGGGTGCAGGCTGGTTAGATACAATGAATTTCCACGATTTTGCTGGTTCAACTTTAGTACATAGTGTTGGTGGTTGGGCAGCATTAATTGGTGCAATAATGGTTGGTCCACGCTTAGGAAAATACTCAAAAAATGGAACTATAAAACCAATACTTGGCCATAATATGCCGTTAGCTACAATAGGCGTGTTTTTACTATGGTTTGGATGGTATGGATTTAATGGTGGTTCTGTTTTATCTGCTGATCCAGAAGGAGTTTCATTTGTATTTGTTACCACCACTTTAGCAGGTGCATCAGGCGTTATTGGAGCGATGATAACTTCTTGGATTATCTCAAAAAAACCAGATTTATCAATGATATTAAATGGTTCGCTTGCAGGATTAGTCGGAATAACAGCAGGGGCAGATATTATTATGCCAATATATTCTGTTATTATTGGATTTATAGCAGGTATAATTGTTGTGTTAACTGTAATTCAATTAGATAAATTAAAAATTGATGACCCCGTTGGAGCAATTTCCGTCCACTTAGCATGTGGGATTTGGGGTACATTAGCAGTTGGAATTTTCTCACCAGATTTTTCAATTACAACTCAATTATTAGGTGTTGTTTCCTATGGTGTATTTTGTATGCTTTCCGCATTAATAATATTTTCAATAATTAAATTTACCATTGGACTAAGAGTTTCTGAAGAAGAGGAAATAATTGGATTAGATATTGGCGAACATGAAATGGAATCTTATGCTGGATTCCAAATATTTACAGTAGAATAGGAGAAAAAAATGAAATTAATTATCGCAATAATTCAACCTGAAGAGCTACCTGAAATAAAGGAAGAATTATTAAAACAGAAAATTTATAAATTTACAATTACAAATGCAAAAGGACAGGGAATCGAATTTCCACTTCAAGAAATATATAGAGGTGTTTCGCATGAAATAAAACTTCTAAACAAGGTTAGACTTGAAATAGCTGTAAATGATGAATTTGTTGATCCATGCATTGAAGCAATATCAAATGTTGCAAAAAAAGATGGTAAAAAAGGTCGGGGTAAAATATTTATTTTACCCATTGAAGAATGTGTGCGAATTCGTACAGGAGAACGAAATAAGGAAGCAATCGGCTAAGCAATTTCACCATTATAATATTTTAATATTAAAAGCCTGAAAATACATTCAGGCTTTTATGCTTGCATTAAATAATCATAATATAAACAAACGGAAGAAACGAAAAATATGAAAAAACAAAGTTTAGTTAGGTCTGGGTTTCATGATGCATGCGGAGTAGGATTTATTGCAGAATCAACAGGAAAACCATCAAAAAGAGTTATTGAGCTATCTTTTAAAGCATTAGAGTTAATGGTGCATAGAGGAGCAACACTCGCAGATAATCACACTGGTGATGGAACTGGAATATTAACAGATATTCCGTCTTTATTTTTTAAGAATGTGTTTAAAGAAAGTACTGGAAAAAAATTAAATAAAAATGAACTGCAAGGAATTGCAATGGTGTTTACATCGCCAAGTGAATTTTCATTATTAGAAAATATCATAAAAGATCAAACTTCTCAATTAAATTTACATTATGATGGCTACAGAAAAGTCCCAATTAATAAAAAAATAATAGGTGAAATTGCATTCAGAAGTTGTCCAATAATAATGCAATTTTTTATTCGTGGTAAAAATTCAATGAAAAATTCATTTGAAGAACAATTATTTATATTAAGAAAAACAATTGAAAATGAATTAAATAAAATTAATAAAAAATCATTTATCTGTTCACTTTCTTCAAAAACAATTGTTTATAAAGGATTACTTTCTGCGGGGCAATTAAAACAATTCTACCCTGATTTATCTCACCCTGATTATAAATGCAAAGTCTCAATTTTCCATGAAAGATTTTCAACGAATACAGTTTCAACATGGTCAATGACTCAGCCATTTAGAATGTTAGCCCACAATGGTGAAATAAATACAATTAGAGGAAATAGATTATGGATGAAAACAAGAGAACTCACCATTAAATCTAAAAAATGGGGGAATAATATAAAAAAAATATTACCTATTCTGGGTAAAAGTGGAAGTGACTCTTATAGTTTAGATAATATCTTAGAATTTCTCACTCTTTCAGGACGAGGGATATTAAAAAGTATTATGATGTTAATTCCTGAACCATACCATAAAATTAAAACAATGTCTAAAGATTTACGAGATTTTTATATTTATAATGAAAACTTTATTGAACCCTGGGATGGTCCCTCTGCACTCGTTTTTACAGATGGTGATAAAGTTGTTTCTAAATTAGACAGAAATGGTTTGCGACCCTTAAGGTATTCTATTACAAACGATGGATTAATTGTGATGGCATCAGAAGCTGGAGTTGCAGAATTAGAAGCAAAGGATATTGTACTACATCATCACATGTCGTCAGGTGAAATATTTGCTTTAAATTTAGACGGATCAGGAATTATTGAAAATAAAAAAATAAAACAAATTGTATCTCAATCTGAATCATATTCAAAAATTATAAAAGAAGAATTAATTCGAATTAAACGAAAATCAGATAAAGTCGAATTTGGAAAATTTAAATTACCAAAAGAAGGTTTTGATAAAAATAATAGAATTTTATTTGGAGTAGAGCAGGAAGATTTAGATTATTTTTTACTACCTATGGCCAAAAGCGGACGAGAACCAATTGGTTCAATGGGTGATGATACTCCCCCTGCATTACTATCAAAAAAATCAAGGAAACTATATGATTATTTTAAACAGGCATTTGCCCAAGTAACAAATCCACCTATTGATCCCATTCGGGAAAGAGATGTTATGAGTTTATTTAAATATTTGGGTACTGAAGATAATTTATTAGCAAGCACTCCCAATTTTCATGGTACAATTAGAATTGAAAGCCCCATTTTATCGGTAAATGATATCAAAATTTTATTAGATAATCGAATTAATTTTCCAATTTCAATTATAAAAACTCATTTTCAAATTAATGAATCAATTCAAACAGCGTTAAAACGAATTTTAATAGAAAGTGAAATTGCCGTTAATAATGGATGTCGAATTTTAGCACTATCTGACGAAGGATTAAATCAAAAAAATCTTCCAATTCCAATGTTATTAGTGACTTCTGCTGTGCATAATTATCTAATTGAAAAACAAATCAGATCAAATACATCTATTATTTGTTTAACAGGAGATGTGATTGAAGATCACCATATTGCCTGTTTAACTGGGTTTGGTGCAAGTGCTGTGTATCCATATATGGCGTACGAATTAATTAGAGAACATTTTAAAGGTGATCAATGGATTGATGCATTAGGGAATTATAGAAAAGGATTAGAAAAAGGATTATTGAAAATAATGGCTAAAATTGGTATTTCTACTTTTAGCAGTTACCATGGAAGTATGCTTTATCATGGTCTTGGACTTGGTCCTAAATTTCGAAAAAAGTATTTTCCAAATATAATTTGTGATATAGGAAATCTTAATTTAAAAAGATTAAAATTAGAAATATTAGATAGAATTGAGAATTTAAACTTACCTCAAAATAAATTGCCAATAAGTGGTCGATTTAAATATAGAAAGTCTGGTGAAAAGCATGGTTATTCACCTACAGAATTTATTCATATTCAGAATTTAGCCAAGAAAAATATAAATAATAAAAACACAAATGAGAAAAATGTAATATTTTTAAGAGATTTATTAGATTATAAAATTGTAAAAAAACCATTATTAATTAATCAAATAGATGATAATAGCAAAATAATTCAACGATTTAATATTGGAGCGATGTCATTTGGTGCATTATCGGAAGAGGCACACCGCACATTAACGAAGGGTGCACAATTAGTAGGTGCCCATGGAAATACAGGTGAAGGGGGAGAACAATCCGATAGATATAGTTTAACTTCACCAACATCAATTGAAGGATCTCATATAAAACAAATTGCAAGTGGTCGATTTGGAATTTCAACTGAATTTTTAGTTTCTGCAAGAGAAATTCAAATTAAAATGGCTCAAGGAGCTAAACCTGGAGAAGGTGGTCAATTACCGGGACATAAAGTAACATTAGATATTGCAAATGTGCGAATGACCACTCCAGGTGTATCATTAATATCCCCTCCTCCTCACCATGATATTTATAGTATTGAAGATATTGCTCAATTAATTTATGATTTAAAACAAGTAAATAGAAGAGCAAAAATTTCTGTAAAATTAGTATCACAACCAGGAATTGGCTTAATTGCATGTGGAGTTGTAAAGGCAGGTGCTGATATAATTTTAGTCTCAAGTGGTGATGGTGGAACCGGTGCCACACCTTTAGGTTCAATGAAACATACAGGTTTACCATGGGAATTAGGGCTTGCTGAAGTTCACCAAACACTAATTTCAAATAATTTAAGGACACAAGTCACACTTCGTGTAGATGGTGGATTAAAAAAAGGAAAAGATATCGTTATTGGGGCATTACTCGGTGCTGAAGAATATGACTTTGGTACATCTGCATTAATTTCAATTGGATGTGTAATGGCTAGAAAATGTCATAAAAATACTTGCCCTGTTGGAATAGCAACTCAAGATATTAAACTTCGTAAAAAATTTAAAGGAACGCCAGAAAATGTAAGTAATTTTTTAATTGCAATTTCAGAAGAAGTTAGAGTTCACCTTACTAAACTTGGTATTTCTCAACTTTCATCTATAATTGGGCGATCTGATTTATTAAAAACGAATCGAAAATTTAGAAACTATTTAATTGAGGAAAACTTAGATTTATCAATATTAATTCCCGGAGATGAAGGCAAAAAATTAGCTCTAAAATCTATCAATAAAATCAGAGTTGAGAATTTATATACTAAACCATCTATTGATGATGGTATTTTTGAAGAAACAAGGCATATTGTCATGACGCAAGGCCATGCTGTAATTCATCGAAAAATAAATAATACAAATAGGTCAATTGGTAGTAGGCTTTCAGGTGAAATCACCTTTTTATATGGTCAACAAGGATTTAAAGGTAATATTCAGTGTAGAATGACTGGAGCGGCTGGTCAAAGTTTTGGTGCATTTTTGATAAATAATCTTGAATTAAGATTAAAAGGTGTGGCTAACGATTATGTGGGTAAAGGAATGAGTGGAGGTTTAATTACAGTGAGGTCTCCTAAAATAATTCGTAAAAAACTAGGATTTCACACATTAATTGGAAATGTTGCATTATATGGAGCAACTGGAGGCCGGCTACTTGTTGCAGGTAGAGTTGGTGAACGATTTGCTGTCAGGAATAGTGGTGCAGCCGCAGTTGTAGAGGGATTAGGTGCCCATGGATGTGAATATATGACAAGAGGTACAGTCATTATTCTAGGTAAAATCGGAAGTAATTTTGGTGCGGGAATGACAGGTGGAATTGCATATATTTACCTAAAATCATCAAGTAACTTAAATAATTTAAATCAAGACTATGTAAGAGATTCTAAATTAGAAGAGACCGATTATAATTTAGTATGGAAATTAATTCGGGGACATAAATTCCATACAGCATCAATAGTTGCTACTAAAATTTTAAATAACTGGAAAATTGAAAAAAATAACTTTGTTAAAATTATACCAAGAGCTGTCGATATTATTGATTTTGAAAAAATTTATAACGAACAAATTAATAATAAAATGGGGATTTTATTAAATGAATAATTATCGAAAAATATAATAATGAAAATGTGATGAAGATTAATCAATTAGTAAAATTAATATAATAGATTAAGTGTAGAATGAAACACTCAATAAGACTACAATCAAAAATAGAGGAATTCTATAATTCTATAACTCACGGGTTTGGAGCAGTATTAGCAATTCCAGCAATTATATATCTCATTTATTATACTTTTGATAAAGGAGACTCATATCGAATTATTGGATTCTCGATTTATGGGTTTACTTTAATTTTATTATTTTTTCTTTCTTCAATTTATCATGGTGTTCAATCGTCCTCTTTAAAAAAGTTATTAAATAAATTAGACCATGCAGGGATTTTTATTTTTATTGCAGGATCATATACTCCATTTTTATTAATTACATTAAGAGATGGTCTTGGATTATATTTTTTGATATTAATATGGATAATAGCAATTTCAGGTGTTATATTTGAGTTGGCTTGGTTTCATTTTGCAAAACACTACACTGTATGGATTTGCTTATTAATGGGATGGCTTGCATTATTACAATTAAAACCATTAATTAATCTTTTACCTTTTTATGGTACTATATTTTTAATTTGTGGAGGGCTTTCATTTACACTTGGGGTTATTTTCTTTAGAATGGATCATATAAAATATGCTCATAATATATGGCATTTATTTGTTTTAGGAGGAAGTGGATTTCATTATGTTGCCATGTATTATATTTAAATAAAATTTCACTTATCACAATAGAAAACTAAAGTACCATTCCAGTCATTTTTTGCTCCAACTTGCCATTTTTTAATATTATTAAACCCCACTTTTTTTAATATTGTTTCCCACTCAAAAATTGATTTAGTATTCATATAAACACCACATTCTGCGGGCCAATTTAATGTTGTTAAATTTTCAGAATAATGATCTATTCCAAAAATCAATTTCCCTTTATTCTTTAACCAATTATTATATATTTTAGATAGTACAAACATTGGATCTTCAAAATAATAGAAAACTTCCATTGAATGTACAATATCTACTTTTTCCAAAGGAGACCATTCTGTCAAATCACCATAAAAATAATTCCCATTAGGATCAACTGATTTTGCTTTTTCAATCATTTGCTTTGCTCCATCAACCCCTGCTGAATAGTCACAATTTTCAATAGAACTTAATAGTCGTGTTACCCAGCCATTTCCACATCCAGCATCTATAATCGTAAATTTTGAATTATTATTTTCAAGTAATTTATTTATCATAAATTTCACTGATGATGCATGGCCTTCTTCCATACCAATATCTTTTCCTATTTCCGCCCATTTTCCAAAAAACTCAACAGGTGATTCAGTTATTTTATCATTTTTCATGTTCAATATATCTTATCTTTCTAAATAAATAGGTTGAAATTTATTTTAACTTTAGAATTATTATTCAACATTATTTAACTAATATTTTTATCATCTAAATTTATATACATATTAATTTCAAAATTCTATTTTTCAAGATGTAACTTTAATAGATATTTCCAATAATAATTTCTAAATTTTATAGCTTGTCATTCATAAACTTTTTTAATAAATAAGTTTATTATCTTCACTAAATAAAATAATGAGAATTAATTTTATGAAAAAATATTTTGTTTATTTAATAGAAATTATTTTTATTTCATCTATTTTTAGCCAAGTCATAATAAATGAATACTCCGCATCAAATTTATCAGAATTTACAGATAATTATCAATTAGAAGAAGATTGGATTGAACTTTATAATACAAGTTTAAATGATTTAGACTTAAGTGGTTATTTTTTAAGTGATGATGAAACTAATCCGACTAAATGGATTATTCCAGAGGGTATTATTATTCCAGGTACAAGATATATTACTTTTTGGTGTTCGGGAAGAGATGAATTTACAGAAGGAAATCTCCATACTAATTTTAAATTAAAACAAACTAAAAATTCTCCTGACCATGTTGTATTTTCAAATCCAAATGGTGTAATAATAAATGATATTGAATTAAAACGAACACAATTAAACCATTCAATGGGGAGAAGCCCAAACGCCTCAGATAATTGGAAAATTTTTCCATCACCAACAAAAAATGGTGCGAATATTGGATTAAATTATATTGATTATGCAGAAGCACCAACAATGAGCCTTGAAGCTGGATTCTTTAGTGGTAGCCAAATATTAGATATATCAACAGATGAACCATTATCAAATATTTATTATACAACAAATGGTAATCTGCCTACAGTAAATTCAACTTTATATGAAGGCACATTATTAATCACACATACCCTTATTTATAAAGCAATTGTAATTTCAAATGATATAGATATTCTCCCAAGTTTCATCACTTTCAATACTTATTTTATTGATGAAAATCATGCCTTACCTATTCTTTCTACTTCAGCGAGTCAACTAACTACATTATTGAATGGAAATCAAGGGTTAAAACCACATGGTACAATTGAATATTTTGATGTGAATGGAATTAGACAAGATTTTGGATATGGTGAATATAATAAACATGGGCAAGATTCATGGGCATTCCCTCAACGAAGCTTTGATTATATTGCTCGAGATGAAATGGGATATCATGATGCAATTAGAGAAAAATTACTCAGCCTATCTGATAGAGATAAATTTCAACGAATAATTATACGAGCTTCTGGAGATGATAATTATCCTGGAATTGATTCAAGTGCTCATATGAGAGATATTTTCATTCAAAAACTTGCAAATAAAAATAATTTAAATGTTGATATGAGAAAAGGTGAAAGATGTGTTGTATATGCAAATGGTGAATTTTGGGGTATTTATTCAATTAGAGAAAAAGTAAGTGATGCTGATTATACAAATTATTATTATAACCAAGATAAATATAATGTCCAATATTTAATGAATTGGGGAGGTACTTGGGCTCAATATGGTGGTCAACAAGCATTTACAGATTGGAACGAAATTCACAGTTACGCCTTAAACCATGATTTATCAATTCAATCCAATTATCGTCATGTAGCAGATGAAATAGATGTCACAAGTTTAGTTGATTATATATTAATAAATTCATTCGTTGTTTGTACTGATTGGATAAACTGGAATACATCGTGGTGGAGAGGATTAAATCCAGATGGAAGTCATAAAAAATGGGGATATGTTTTGTGGGATGAAGACGCAACATTTAATCATTATATAAACTATACAAATGTCCCCAATGAAAACCCAGATGCAGAACCTTGTTACCCCGAAGGTATTTATTTAGACCCGGAAGAACATATTGTTTTACTTAATAAACTTTTAGAAAATTCAGAATTCAAACAATATTACATCACTCGGTATATGGATTTGTTAAATACAGCATTCCAAGAAGAAGAAATGATTGGACTATTAGAAGATATTGAAAACTCAATTGCAACAGATATGCCACAACATATAGAAAGGTGGGGTGGGAATTTCTTTCAATGGCAAGGAAATGTTCAAAAAATAAAAGATTTCATCAGAGATAGAATTGAGTATTTCCCTGAGGGGTTAAATTCATGTTATGATTTAAATGGGCCCTATGAATTAACATTAGATGTTACACCATCAAATTCAGGACAAATAAAAATAAATTCAATTCTAATTGACGAAGATGATTATCCATGGACAGGAGCATATCATGGAGGAGTAGATATGATATTTGAAGCGGTTCAAATTCATAATTTTGATTATTGGTTAGTTAATAACCATAATATTTCAGATCCAAATTCAATAAATATTTCATTTCAATTAAATCAAAATGATAATATCATCGGCATTTTTGCTTCTGATGAAATAGTTGATATCGTAATTAATGAAATTAATTATAATTCAAATAATGAATTTGATTCAGAAGATTGGATAGAACTTTTTAATTCATCAGACGAAGCAGTTAATATTGGAAATTGGATTTTTAAAGATGATAATAATACACATCAATTTATTATCCCTGAAAATACTATTCTACCATCAAATGATTTTTTGGTGTTATGTAAGGATACAACACTTTTTAGGGAGCAATTTCCGAATGTAATTAATTATATCGGTAATTTTGAGTTTGGTTTAAGTGGAGGAGGTGAACTAATTAGACTATTTGATGAAGGTGGAGCATTAGTAGATGTTGTTGAATATGATGATATTTCTCCATGGCCAGAAGAAGCAGATGGTAATGGTCCCACATTGGAACTCATTGATTCAAATATTGATAATTCAATAGCTGAAAATTGGTCAAGTTCTCTCGGATTTGGATCACCCGGAAATATAAATTCTGTGTCTTTAATTGGGGATATAAATCAAGATGGAGAAGTGAATGTTATTGATGTAGTTGTCATTGTAAATATGATTTTAAATAGTGAATATTCAAACTCAGCAGACATGAATAGTGATGAAGAGGTAAATGTGGTTGATATTATTCAATTAGTGAATATCATTTTAGATTCATCTAAATTAACGGATGCAACATCAGTGTCATTCCATCAAAATGGAGAATCATTTAATATTATTGGGAATGGATTTATTGGTGCAGTTCAAATGACATTATCACATGATATTGATTTTAAAATTCAATTAACAAAGGATGCAATTGTTGCTGAATATTTAACAAATGGTAACTCAACAACACTGATAATTGTAGTTCCAGAAAATAATGAAATTTTTAAAACTTCAGATGACTTTATTATTGAACAATTAATTGTTACAAATAGTGTTGAAATTATAGATATAAATACTCCGACAAAATTTAAGTTAGAGAATGTTTACCCAAACCCATTTAATGGCAGTACAAATATTAATTTTTCCATACCTAATGATGGATTTGTAACAATTAAAATTTATGACCTCCTCGGTAAAGAGATATCTACACTAACTCATCAATTTTATAATACGGGGTTTTATAATCTAAAATGGGATGCAACTAATATTGCAAGTGGTATTTATTTTGCAAAACTAATATCATCAGAGTTTAGCCAAACCCAGAAATTAATGTTACTTAAATAAGTAATTGATTAATCTACTATTTTAGTTACCTAATATCATGAAATTAAGTTTTTTACATTTTGAATCAACTACCCTTAAAGACCTTAATAGTGTTCAATTATTAAATCGAAATGATACAAAGTATATTTTTCATCAAAAAAATTTATCTGATATTTTAGAGAAGCTATTACCTTTTTATAAAATTTTAAAAATTGATGACACATATATTTTTTCCTATGATAATCATTATTTTGATACAGAAGATTTTTTATTCTATCATCAACATCATAATGAAAAACGAAATAGATATAAAGTGCGTTACCGAAGTTATGGCACAACTAGTGAAAATTTCTTTGAAATTAAAACAAAAAATAATAAAAATAGAACTTTAAAAAAAAGAATACCTGTAAATAAATGGAATCCGAATTTAGGTGAAAATGAATTTAAATTAATCACAAAAAATATTGGTATTTCACCTTATTCATTAATATCTATACTGAATATTCAATTTAATCGTATTACCTTAGTTGATATTAATTTTACTGAACGATTAACCATTGATATGTATTTATCTGTTGAAAATAAAAAAAAACATAAAAAATTTGATAATCTTATTATCACGGAAATAAAACAAAATAAATATAATGTGAAATCTAAATTTATTCAAGTACTAAGAGATATGAAAATTGGTGAAATGCGGTTTAGTAAATATTGCATGGGTATAATTAGTGTGAATAATGAAATTAAAAAGAATAGGTTTAAACCAAAATTATCACAAATAGATAAAATTATAAATCATGACTAAAAGGAAACTAATATGGAAATAACACCTGAATTATTAAATTTAATTTTTAGATTTAGTTTTATTTATCAATTGCATTTATAATTATAAAATTGATTTACCATCGTGATCATCGTAATAATGATTTTGTATTTACATATTTTATGTTCAATTCGCTCATATTCTTTTTTGCATTTATATTAAGCAATATTACTATTAATATCGGATTTGCATTTGGGTTATTTGCTGTATTTGCAATTTTGAGATACCGCACGGACCCTATTCCAATAAAAGAAATGACATATTTATTTATTGTTATTACTATAGGTGTGATAAATGCACTTAGTAATATTGGTGAGTCATATTTATCCTTAATATTCACAAATATTGCATTAATTGGATTAACTTTTATTTTAGAAAAATATTGGCAACAAAATTTATTATTTCGCCAAACTATTGAATATGAAAAAATTGAAAATATCAAACCTGAAAATATTGATTTACTAAAGAAAGATTTAAAAGCACGAACAGGATTAAATATTCAGGAAATTGAAATTCGTAAAATTAATTTTTTAAGAGATACCGCACGGATAAGAATCTATTATAAACTATAGAATGGGGAGTTCATCAAATTCAATTTATATTTTAATTTTCAGTTTATTTTTAATTTCTATAATTCATTCTGAAATTGTTGAAAACCAACAATGGATGAATATAGAAATAAGTAAAAATATTTCACAAAATATTGAAATTGATCTTAGCCAAGAAATTCGATATAAAAGTAATTATGATGAATTTAGTAAAACATTTACAGACCTTTCACTATCCTATAAAATATTTTCAAGTATTAAATTCATAGGACAATATCGATATATAATATATACCGATAAAGAAAAAAAGAGGCTCTCATTTAGTACGAAATATTATAAACAATTATATAATTTTAATTTAAGTTATAAATTAAAAATACAACGAGATTATGAAATGGATAAATCTCCAGAAGATAATTTTAGAAATAAACTCAAAATTAAATACCCTATAAATCTATTTATTACACCCTTTATTTCCTACGAACTATTTCAAACAATCGAAGATGAAAAGTTTTCTGAAGATAAATATCGTGCTTCAACTGGATTAGAAATTGATATTTATTCAAATCAATCAATTGAATTATTTTATACTTTTAATGGTGAGTATAAGGATTCTGGAATTGAAGGGTCACATATTACGGGTCTTAGTTACAAATATTCTTTTTAACTTATTAAAACGAAAGAAAAAATGAAATTAAACATATTATTATACATATTTATATCAATTCTTCTTGCTGAAGATTCGGTTATTATTAATGAAATTAATTATCATTCTTCTGATGAATTTGACGTTGAAGATTGGGTAGAATTATATAATACAACCGATGAAATAATTAATTTAGAAAACTGGGAATTTAAAGATGAGATGGATAACCATATATTTATAATCCCATCTGGTATATTTATATTTCCTAATGACTATTTAGTTTTATGTAAAAATTCGGCTCTATTTATATCATTTTTTCCTAATGTAACAAACTTTATTGGCGAATTTGGATTTGGGTTAAGTGGTGGTGGTGAACCAATCCGTTTATTTAATTCTGACGGAGAACTTGTAGATTTTGTAGATTATGATGATGAAAATCTTTGGCCAAATTCACCAGATGGAACAGGACCAACACTTGAATTACTATATCCTTCTTTTGATAATTCACTCGCTGAAAGCTGGGGTGCATCGGTTAATTATGGAACTCCCGGCTCAATAAATTCTATATATTTATCAAACAATCAAGAAAATACTATACCGAATGAATTTATAATTTATCCCAATTTTCCAAACCCATTTAATCCAATTACCCAAATAAACTATTTACTTCATAATAGCGGAATGGTCAAAATCTCTGTTTTTGATATTAATGGAAAAGAATTAAATGTTTTAACAAATGGATTTCAATCTATGGGAAACTATAACTTTATTTGGAATGCGGAGAATTATCCTTCAGGGGTTTATTTCATCCAATTAAATTTAAATGGAAATTCTCAAATTCAAAAAATGGTATTAATGAAATGAGGTTATTTACAAACCAAAAATAGCAATGCCTCCCAACATTGCTCCAGTCATTCCTTGTTGCATTGAGTTAATTACTATGGATTGAGATAATTCACCACTATTTCTATCAAGTAAATGCAATTTACCATTACCTCTAGAAGTCACATAAATTTGCTCTGAAATTGTTGAAACTGAAATACCATGGCAGAGAGAAAACTCATTTCCAGTATTTTCCCAATTTAAAGATAACTGATCGGAATCAAATGATAAACTGGCAACACCAGCACTTCCTTCACTTCCAATATCACCTGATAAAGCTACAAATATATCACTGGAATTTTCATCAATTGTTAGATGCCATGGAGAAGAACTCCAATCAAATTGATATTGGGTAATAAATGATAAATCACCTGCATCTAATACCATTATTTTACCCGGAATATTTTCAGTAGTGTCACCATTATAAAATTTTCCTGCTGAACACGAAATAAAAATACGATTATAATTATATCGAATTTGTATTGGTTTTAAATAATTAATTTCATCAGGTCCAAATGGGCTTTCTGGAGATGGTAAAAATACTTCATTTATTACATTTCCTGATTCTGTATTGATTTTATACACCCAATCTGTTGTATTGCTAGCTACAAATAAAAATAATCCATCGTCAGATAAATCTAATCCATGAGGTGCAGGAGAAGGTAAGTCAAATTCATTAAATTCAATTAAATATCCTGAACTATAATCTAAAACTTGAATTTTATTTGATGAAGATCCTTCCATTCCATTCATTGTCATCATTCTTGAAATATAAAGTCGTTGATGGGATGGGTCATGAACCATGAGTGCAGGCATTTCACCCACCATAATTTCACTTAATTTTTCATTTGAATCTAGATTATACATCAATACATTTCCTGTATTCATTAGCGTAACAAACCAAACGTTATTGACTTTATCAATTTCTATAAAATGTGGCGTATCCATAATATTTTCATTCAGATTTACAGAAATAATTTCTTCATCTTCCTTTAATTCACCATCAATTGAAGTTAAAATATTTATTTGATCAAATCCCTGAGTCGCCACAAATATTTTTTCTAAATTGTCACATATACCATCGTTATTTTCATCTAATATACATTCGCCTAAACAATCAAATGCCTCGTTCGGGTAAGACGAACAATCATTATTAAAACAATCAAAACAATTTCCATTATCTACATCAGCAATTGAAGAAAAATTACATGCCGTTTCATTCATACATCCCTCCTTCTGACTACAGGAGAAAAGTACAATAAGTGAGCTTATTAATATTATTTTTTTAATCATTTTATTTTCATTTTACTTAATTAATTATCTGTATATTTTTTTCAATTTCATCAATCGTATAAATGGGAATATTTACTTGTAATTCAGGATATTCATTAAATAAATATGGTTTTATCGGTCTAAATAATAATTTAGCTGAAACCCAAATTTGGTTTATACTTTCATCCATTTGAAAAGAATATTCAACATTTTTTTTACTCATTCCCGGTAAAGAATAATTAATTATATCATCTGCTTTAAATATATCATTTGTAGTATCACCATCTTCTGTAATTAAAAATGAGGTAAAGAATGTAAGTTCTGAATCCCTATAATTTAATAATTGTAAAAAATGGTCTAACACTCCACTTTGATATAATATCTCCCCGCTACTATTTTCTGACCTAATTTCGATTGATAACCAACAATCTCTATTAAATGAAGTACCAGAAGGTAGATCATGTCCATTTGTACTTTCAACCTGTACAGGAATAACTAAAATTGAATCCCTAATAATAGAATCCCCCAAATTACCATCACTATTTTGGAATGATAAATTTGCAGAAGTTTGAATTAATTCTAATACATTTTCATATTGTGGGTCGTCTTCTGGAGTTACTTCATAACTTAAATCTACTCCTGCAAAATGATGACTATGTGTGCCATCTTCTTTTTCTTGCATATGGCATTGTTGACATGGAGCAGTTCCAGACATTGCTAATCCTGGTATTCGGTTCCACTCTGTAAATGTAATTTCAGTCTCTAATTCTTCATTTCGTAAATCATGACATGGTAAACAAATTTGTGACTGTGAAAATATTGGATTATATTGGGATTCATGATTTATATTAGGTTCAGGATTTTCAATAGGTCCATATTTAATACCTTCACCTGGATTTAAATAATATTTATTTGTAACCAATCTATCAGGGCTTGTAACCGTACCATTTGAAGTTTGCGTCATTGTATGACAGATATCACATGATAGCCCCACTTGAGGCGAATTTCCTGATATTGAAGGAGTTGCAATTAAATTTGCAGGCGTATGACATTGAAAACAAACCTTTTGAAATTCATCACCATATTCTTCTTTTACATCATTTAGACAATTATTAAAAAATTTATTTGTTAAACTACGACCATGTGGAGACATTTCCCATTCATTTACATGGGTTTGATGACATTCAGCACAATCACTCGCAGGTTGAAAATCATCCACAGACATTTCGGAAAATATTAAATTACCATCATCGCCAATTGAATAATTTTTATAGGGGAATAACGATTCATTCGTAGATTCAGATGGCTCATTAATATTTTTTTTACACCCCACACAAACAAAATAAAATAATAAAATAATTTTTAATGCATTAATTTTCATAATTTCATATTCTTAAAAGAGGGATAATTTATTAAGTTTTAGCGTTAAGAGTAATTTTAAAACTGATTATAATTTTTTATCATTGAGTATTATATCTGCTACTATTAATACAATTTATTATCATAAAAAGTGAAAAATATAAACATAATTAATATTCAATAACTTCTACAAGTTTACCATTTTCATAATTTCCAGCCCAATAAATATTTCCATTTTCTTCATAGAAAATATAGCTACCGACTTGTAATCCATCATTATAATTTGCAATACTGATGATATTACCACTTTCATAATAATGAGTATATTCACCATTTAATTTACCATGTTTATAATGCTCTGTCTTTTTTTTATGATATGTATTAAATTTACCATAATAACCATAATAACTAAATTCACCATGTTCAATTCCATTTAAAAAATGACCTACTTTCCAAATATAACCATCACAATTATAAAATGTCCATTCACCATTTTTTTCACCATTAATCAAATTACCTTTTTCCCAAATGCCTCCATTATTACAATTATCATTTGATTCATTGCAACCAAAAGTAAAAGATAAAATGCTTACGAATATGATTATTATATTTAATTTCATTTGAGTAATCCCTTTTTTAATTTGAATGTTAAGAGTTTTTTCATTATTAAGATTTGAAACAATCATAACAAATAGGTTTCAACATTGTTGATTTATTTGATTCTCCACAATCGTGACAATATTTTTCAACATACTTTTTATCTTTGTATTTATTCCAACTTGAATAACATTTCTTACAATATGGAACTTTGATATTCAAATCTATATCAGTCTTACATCTGATACAGTACCCACCATTATCACTAACTACCTTCTTGATTTTCTTAACAACATCTTTAGTCTTTTTGAATACTCTTTTTGTAGTTTCAACTTTCTCATTTGAGAACTCAAATAGTTTATTGATTTTCAATCTTTCAGACCGATTCTTAACTTCTCTTTTAAGATAATTTCCAAAGTTAATAATCATCTCTGAATCTTCTGTATAGATACAAAGTTCTTCACTATTCTGCTGAGAAAAGTCGTGTAGATTCATTGAACCAAGAATACCTTGTCTCTCAGAGAAATATAATTTTGTGTGTAGATTTTCTGTATGAAAGAAATTAACACCTTCAAGACTTAATTTCTTTAGTATCTCTGTCTGTTTATATTCTTCAATTTTGTCCGTTCTGAAAAAGATATTTACATCTACATTTCTCTTTAAACAAGATTCAATCTGTTTCTCTAAATGTCCCCAAAACTTCAAATATGGTGATACAAGATTGACATATTCCTTTGAATCTTGAATTATATCTAATATTTTAGGTGATATTTGATGATTACATAATAGTTTATACAAAGATATTTCCCTTAATCTTCAATCAATAGTTAAATCCCTACTTCGTATATTAATCATATTTTTTAACATGTATGAAATGATAACACATTTGAACAATTCTCTAATACAGAAAAATCTACATCAAAATGTTCATCAGTAAGACCTCTCTAAAAGAGTTTAGATTTGAAAGTGAAAAACCAAATCAAGATGAGATATTCATAAAATTATTATATCGACTTCATCACTTGTATATGTTTCAATATCTAATTTTCTATCAACTATAATTTCTGATTTTAATCGGTCTTCTCGTACCTTACCTTTTTTGTAAATACTATGAACATGATTTGGTTTGAATGTCTTGTTTTGGGGAGTTTTTAGTCCTTCAGAATTGAGTATTTTTGTGATTTTTCTGTACCCAATTCCCGAAACTCTACACTCTTAATACCCTTTTATTCTACTATATAAATAACTCTGATACCTAGTGTAATTAGTAGTAAAATGGTTTCTGTAAGTTATTGAAATTGTTGTAGTTAATATAGATACTTTCTTGAAACTTAAATAGGATAATTTACTCACTCTACTGTGATGGATTAGTTATAATGTGTGGGGTTTTATCTTTTTTTTTTAAATCCTGTTCATAAGAAGGTAGGAATTTCCCCCTTTTTTTTTGACCACTAAAGACAAAACTTTTTCCACTTAATGAATCCTTACTACGCCTACCAATCTTCACTTCTAATTCAATTTTTTTCTTTAAATCACCTTCGTGAATATCATAACCTTTCGATTTATCTTTCTTATTCTTCCAAACTAATTTATCGTTAAACAGCGGTAAATTCAAGATGATTGAAACTACAAATTTATTTGTTTCCTTGTTATGATTCATTTCAACACGATTAACAAATTCCTTAACATATTTTATCTTTTCATCTACATTAGTAATCTTTGACATATTCTTTATTTTATGTTGACGCTTCTTAATCCAATCTACGAATCCATCGTGTTGATGTTTTGATTTCATTTTATACTGTAAATCATCTATTTCAATCTTAATATCACTTATTTGTTTTTTGATACTTTTAGAAAGGGCTGTTAAATCATCCTTATCAATATCATT
>JACNKR010000064.1 GCA_014381925.1 Fidelibacterota bacterium
GTTTAAATGAAGTTTCTACATCAAATGATATTGTGGATGAAGTTCCGCCAATTCCTAAAATTGTATGTGGCGAGACAGTAGATTAGTAGTATTAATTTGAAACTTTCTAACCCCCACTCCACCGGACAGGATATGAGAATTAGGAATTATCAATTACGAATTACGAATGAAATATTCCTAATTCAAAATTCCAGATTCGTAATTGAATCTGACAGTGAGTTTATTCGTTAGGCGGTTCAATAATCTAAGTATAGAGATTTCACAATATAAAGTTTTTTATTAAAAAATCACTTATTTAATTTTTATAGTTTTTACATTGGACTATTTGACTGCTTGTTATAGAAAACCCATAAAATCCAAAATTGAAATATTTTATGTTTTAGATATTTATAAAGAATTAAAATTATTTATAAGTGAATTTCTATAAAATATCTAATTAATCACCGACATTCAAACCAGGGTCCATTTTGTAAATCACTAAGGAATAATTTTTTATCTTCTTTTTCTTTAATTGCATTTCCAGCATCTTCTGCTTTTTTATACCATTTTTGACATTCTTCTTTATTTTTTAAAGATGCATTCGCCCTCGCCATTGCTTCATAGGCATAGGCTAAATCAAAGTCATCAAATTTATGCTCATCTGTTAATCGCATCGTTTCCTGTGCATAACCAATCGCTTTTTCACCCATACCCAAATTTGTATAGGCATTTGCAATCATCCATTGACCGCGTTGTTCATTAATGGGTTGAAAATTGGGTGAGTTTTGCCAATGATATAGCGATGCTTTTGCAAACATAACCATTCGTACATTATCTTGCTCAGAACGATCTTTTTTTCCTAGTAAATTCCAAGTTTGAATGTTCATTTCAATTCCCATATAATGGTGCATTTTATCTTCGTCTGTAAATTTTGATTTTTCTGACACTGGTGTTCCTCCATTTATAAAAGAAATTGTAAAAATGATTAAAAAGTAAAAAATTGATTTCATATTAATCCCTCATCAATAAAATTATGATAAATAAATTACATCTATTTTAATTTGTATGAAAAATAATTTGTTTATGGTAACCAAAAATTTTAATAGATTGTTTCGTCTGCAATTACAGACTACCTCGTTTTTTGATTTAATCAGAATTGGATTTATCCTGAAAGGTGGAGGGAACAGGCCCTGTGAAACCTTAGCAACCTACCGAATCTTCGGACAAGGTGCTAATTCCTGCCTCAATAAGAGGAAAGATAAGCTCGGTATTAAACTGAACATATCAAAAAAATAAATCCTAATCTTTATAATAATTAGCATATTTTTTACTTTTTATAATTGATAAAATTCTGACAAATTATTATGGTAAAAAAAGACTAATTCAATTCATTTATGAAACAAAAATTTATTATATTAAAATTTGGTGGTTCATCCATAAAAAATGCAAAACGCATTAAACATGTTGCTGAAATTATACATCAACAACAACAAAAATGTGATAAAATTGCAATTGTTGTATCTGCTTTAGGTGGAGTAACCGATAAACTAATAAAACTTTCAGAATTTCAAAATAAACCTAATCAATTTCAAGAATTAGTTTCAGAAATAAAAACTCATCATTTTCAAATTTGTAAGGATTTAAAATTAGATAATATTAAAATCGAGAAATTATTTTTAGATTTAAAAATGGAAAAACAAGGATTAAAGTCCATACTTCAATTTAAAGATAAATTAATTTCCTATGGAGAACGAATTTCTTCTCAAATTATTTCAGACTATCTACATACAATAAATGTAAATTCTGAATCTTTAGATGCCAGAAAAGTTATAATTACAGATAATCATTTTGGGAATGCATTTGTACATTATCAAAAATCTTTTAAAAAAATACGAACTTATTTCTCCTCTGTTAATCAAATTCAAGTTATCACTGGATTTATCGGTTCAACCCAAACTGGAGAGACTACTACTTTAGGTAGAAGTGGTTCTGATTATACCGCATCTATTTTTGGCTCGGCATTAAATGTGGATGAAATCCAAATATGGACAGATGTAAATGGTATATTATCTGCAAATCCAAAAATTGTTGAAAAAGCAAAACCAATTTCTCATTTAAATTATGAGGAAGCAATGGAATTAGCACATGCAGGGGCAAAAGTAATATTTCCGCCAACAATGGTTCCAGCTCTATATAAAAATATTCCTATTCGAATAAAAAATACTTTTAGCCCTGAAAATCCAGGTTCACTCATTTCTAATAATTTTGAATTTAATGATCGAGTCGCTGTTGGAATTTCTTCGCAATCAAATATGGCAATGGTTCGTTTACAAGGTGCTGGAATGGTAGGTTTATATGGTTTAATTGGTCGGATTTTTTCATCATTAGCTCAAAAGAAAGTAAATATTGTCCTCGTTTCTCAGGTATTTAGTGAACATTCTATTTGTTTTGTAATTCAACCTGAGCAAATTGAAATAACAGATAAAACCTTAAAACTTGAATTTGAATTTGAATTAAAAAACCATATAATTGATAGAATAATAATTGAAAAAAAATTATCATTAATTGCATTGGTCGGTGAGGGGATGAGGCATAAATTTGGAATTTCTGGTAGATTATTTGATACCTTGGGCCATCATAAAATTAGCGTCGTTGCTATCGCTCAAGGCTCATCTGAACGAAATATTTCATTAATTGTTAATGATAATCAATCAGAAAAAACACTTCACATTTTACATTCAGAGTTTTTTGAAAAAAAAATAAACAACATCGGAATATTTCTTGCTGGCGTAGGTACCGTTGGAAATGAATTTTTACATATTTTATCTAAAATTTCAAACCCTAAACTAATTTTAGCAGGAGTGTTACGAAGTAAAAAAATATTACTAAACCAAGATGGAATTAATCCAATAGATGCAATTACCCAATTAGAAAAAAATGGTGATACCTTAGATTTTAATAAAATATTTGAAATTGGAGATTTATTTAAAAATAAAATTTTTATTGACTGTACAACAAGTCAAAGTTTATCAAAATTATACCCTGAAATATTTAATAATGGATTTTCAATTGTAACTGCCAATAAAAAAGCAAACACACTGGGAATGGAATACTATAACCAAATTCATTCAATTGTAAAAAATAATCCAATTAAATTTTATTATGAAACCAATGTAGGTGCTGGCTTACCCGTTATTTCAACAATAAAATCATTACTCGCAAGTGGTGATAAAATCCATAAAATAGAAGGTATATTATCAGGTACTTTAAGTTATTTATTTAATTCATTTGATGGACAGATTCCATTTTCAGAATTAGTGAAAAAAGCAAAAATTAATGGCTATACGGAGCCTGATCCTCGAGAAGATTTAAATGGAATGGATGTTGCCCGAAAGTTATTAATTTTAGCAAGAGAATTGGGTTATAAAATGGAATTAAATGAAATTAATGTAGAAAGTTTACTTCCTGAAAAAAGTGATGAATGTAAATCTATTGATGAATTTTTAAACTTTTTTAATATTGCAGATTCGCACTTTAATGAATTAGTTATAAATGCGAATGCAAATAATCAAAAATTAAGATATATCGGAATATTAGATGGTAAATCCGCTCAAGTTAAATTAGAAGCTGTTTCTGAATCTCATCCATTTTATCATTTAGATGGCAGTGAAAATATAATTTCAATAACAACAACTCGTTATTCGGAAAAACCACTTGTGATCAGAGGTCACGGTGCAGGAGCGGAAGTAACTGCAGGAGGTGTAATGGCAGATTTAATGGAAATAATAAAAGAATATGAATAAAATTAAAGTTGGAATTTTAGGTGCAACAGGAATGGTTGGACAAAATTATCTTCAATTATTATCAAATCATCCATGGTTTGAAGTGATTGACTTATCTGCATCAAATCGTTCAGCGGGGAAAAAATTTAAAGATGCAGTTTCAGGAAAATGGATGATGAATAATGATATTCCAAAACAATTTGAAAATTTAACTGTCAGAAACATACATGATATCGGATCAATTCCCAGCTCAGTTAAATTTTTCTTTTCCGCGTTAGATTTAGAGGAAAAAGAAGATACGTGTAATTTTGAATTTGATTATGCTTCTTTAGGATATCCAATAATTAGTAATAGTTCTGCAAATCGATGGACAGATGATGTTCCAATGATTATTCCAGAAATTAACCCTCAACATTCAGACATTATTTCAATTCAACAAAAAAATAGAAATTTACCATCGACTGGATTTGTAGCAGTTAAACCAAATTGCTCTATTCAATCTTATTTAATTGCATTAGTGGCTTTAGAAAAAGCAGGATTCCCCATAAAAGATGTTCAAGTAACAACATTGCAAGCACTATCAGGTGCAGGTGCAAATGGATTAACAAATAAAAATTGGCGAGAAAATGTAATTCCATTTATTAATGGTGAAGAAAAGAAAACAGAAATGGAACCATTAAAAATCTTAGGTGAAATTCAAAATGGAAAAATAGCAAATTTTAATAATTTAAAAATCAGTGCAACATGCACGCGAGTTCCTGTGGTTGATGGTCATACTGCAATTGTACAAATCAATTTTAAAAATAAAATTCCAACAGAAAATGAAATAATTAATATTTGGTCAAATTATAAAGGTGAAGTTCATGATTTAGAACTACCTTCATCACCAGAATTCCCTATTATTTACAATAAAGATAGTAATAGACCTCAAATAAAATTAGATGTAAATAATGGAAATGGGATGTCAATTACAATTGGGCGATTAGAAAAAGATACATTTTTTGATAAAAAATTTATAGGATTATCTCATAATACCATTAGAGGTGCCTCAGGAGGTGCAATTTTAATGGCTGAATTATTAGTAAAAAAAGGATGGATCAAAAGTGAGTAATTCCATAAAAATTAAAGCTTCAGGGTCTGTAGCAAATGTATCTTGCGGATTTGATTGTTTAGGGTACTCTTTAGATAGCCCCGCCGATATTTTAGAAATTACCAAAAACAACTCTTCTAAAATAAATATTTCAATGACAGGATTAGGTATTGAAAATATACCGCTAATTCCTAAAAAAAATACTGCGGGGAAAGCAATAATATCATTATTATCAAAATTAAATATCAATCAAGGTTTTAATGTTAAAATTGAAAAAGGAATACCCCCTGGAAGTGGAATTGGTTCGAGTGCTTCAAGTGCAGTCGGTGCTGTTTATGGAGTGAATCAATTATTGGATAATCCCCTAACTTCGAGAGAGTTATTAGTGCATTCAATGGCAGGAGAAGCAGTTGCATCAGGCGGATTCCATGCTGATAATGTAGCACCATCTTTATTGGGTGGAATGATATTAATCAGAAGTTATAAACCTTTAGATATTATTCAAATTCCTATTCCTGAAAAGCTTTGGAGCACAGTAATACTACCCAATTATACGATAAATACAAAAGATGCAAGAAAGATGCTACCGGACCAAGTCGCACTTAAATCAGCAGTAAATCAAACAGGAAATCTTGCTGGTTTCATTCTTGGATTTGTCAATTCTGATTTTAATTTAATTTCTAGATCAATGAAAGATTTATTTGCAGAACCAGTAAGACAAACACTCATTCCTGGGTTTAAAAGAATTAAAAATTCTGCACTAGAAAATGGAGCAATTGGTTGTGGAATTTCAGGATCAGGACCATCAATTTTTGCCTTTTCAAATGAAAAAGAAATTGCAAATAAAATTGGAATAGGAATGAAAAATGCTTTTAGTAAAGAAGGACTTTCAAGTAAAGTATATATTTCAAAGATTAATCAAAATGAACCACGGATTTTAGACTAATGAAATATTTTAGTACAAATTTAATTTCAGAAAATGCTTCTTTTAAAGACGCCCTTTTTAATGGATTAGCTCCAGATGGTGGGTTGTATATGCCCGTAGAAATCCCTGAACTAAATAATAATTTATTTAATTCAAATATGAGCTATCCTGAATTGGCAACCGAAATAATTCACCCATTTGTTGAAAACGAAATATCAAAAAATACATTAATTAATATTTGTGAATCCGCATTTAATTTTCCGATCCCATTAATTCAACTTGATGACCATCTACAAATTTTAGAATTATTCCATGGACCAACCTTTGCCTTTAAAGATTTTGCAGCTCGCTTTATGGCAAGAACAATGCAGTTCTTTATGGAAAAAGAAAAAATGGAAAGAACGGTATTAGTAGCAACGTCTGGAGATACCGGTAGTGCTGTTGCAAATGGGTTTTATAATGTAGATGGAATAAAAGTAATTATTCTTTACCCTTCAGGACGAGTGAGTAAAATTCAAGAACATCAATTAACTACCCTTTGCGGTAATATTACAGCATTAGAGATTCAAGGAAATTTTGATGATTGTCAAAAATTAGTGAAAACAGCTTTTTTAGATAATGAAATACAATATCAAAGACCTTTAAGTTCTGCTAACTCTATTAATATTGCACGATTAATTCCACAATCTGTCTATTATACTTGGGCATGGATGAAGGCAAATCGACCGAAAAATATAATGATAAGTGTCCCCAGTGGGAATTTTGGAAATCTAACTGGCGGACTTATTGCGAAACGAATGGGACTACCAATAGCTAAATTTATTGCCTCTGTAAATAGTAATGATATATTTCCTAAATATTTACAATCAGGGGAATATTTACCGCAAGAGGGAAAACAAACGCTTTCCAATGCAATGGATGTTGGGGATCCAAGTAATTTTGAACGGATAAAAAGTTTATTTAATTCAGAAATAAAATCTATTTCTAAAAATATTTCTTCGGTTAGTATTAATGATGAAATTACATCAGAAACAATTATTTCAATTTTTAATAAATATAATTATTTAGCTGATCCACATACTGCTGTTGGTATAAAGGGACTAGAAAAAATTTGTTCAAAAAATGAAAAGGGTATTGTATTATCAACTGCACATCCAGGAAAATTTGCTGATGCGATTGAACCTATTATTAAAA
Source organism: Fidelibacterota bacterium (assembly GCA_014381925.1). Lineage (GTDB taxonomy): Bacteria > Fidelibacterota > Marinisomatia > SCGC-AAA003-L08. The sequence continues at coordinate 6,971 of JACNKR010000064.1, forward strand.
TTAAAGTTGACATTCCTGCAAAATTAAAAAAAGCAATGGAAAAAGAAAAAAATAGTATCATCATTCCAAATGACTTTGAGGTATTTAAATCTTTTCTTATAAATAATTATTAAATTGAGATTGGACAATATGAAATTTGAAACAAAAATTGTTAGAGGAAATTACAAACCTGATCCAACGACTGGGGCAATAATTCCACCATTATACCAAACATCAACCTATGTACTTGAACAGGTTGGCAAAGATAAAGGTTTTGATTATACACGATCTGCAAATCCCACACGACAATTAATGGAAGAACATATCGCAATAATTGAAGAAGGGAAATTTTGCGTAGCATTTTCAAGTGGTATGGCTACTGTTGACAGTTGTATGAAACTTCTTAAATCAGGTGATCATATTATCTGTTCTGATGATGTTTATGGAGGAGTATCTAGACATTTTAACGAATTAATGACAAATTATAATATCACCTTTACTTATGTGGATTCTCATATTTCCCAAAATATTGAAGATGCAATTCAATCAAACACAAAAATGATTTGGGTTGAGACTCCAACAAACCCTCTTTTAAAAATTACTGATTTAAAAAAAGTAAGGAAAATTGCCAGGAAAAATGATTTATTATTTGCAGTAGATTCGACTTTTGCTACACCAATATTTTTGAAACCTCTTGAATTTGGTGCAGATTTAGTAATTCATAGTACAACAAAATATCTTAGCGGACATAATCAATTAATTGGGGGAGTTGTTATAACTAATGATGGAAAATTATTTAATAAATTAAAATTTATTCAAAAAACAGTTGGTGCAGTTCCTAGCCCATTTGATTGCTGGCTGACTATATTAGGAATAAAAACTTTAAGTTTAAGAATGAAAAAACATTCTCAAAATGCTCAAATTTTAGCTAAATTCTTAGCTAATCATCAAAAAGTTTCTCGCGTCATATACCCAGGATTAAAATCAGATGAAGGATATTCAATTGCAAGTGAACAAATGACGGGGTTTAGTGGAATGATTTCATTTGAATTAAAAGGGGATATTTCCTCAGGGAAAAAAATAATGAATTCTGTAACTTTATGTCAATTGGCAGAAAGTTTAGGATCTGTAGATACAATGATTACACACCCTGCTTCAATGACTCATGCAGATGTACCCAAAAAAGATAGAGAAAAAAGAGGGCTAACGGATGGCCTAGTTCGTATTTCAGTTGGGATTGAACATATTGATGATATTATTGGTGATCTTGAGCAAGCATTAGAAAAAGTATAATTTGTCAATTTTAGGTTATCATAATTAAGGGATTTAATAATTAAAATACTACTTTTTAGAGAAAATTTTTTTAATGCATAAAATTGTGATATTATCATTTTTATTTTTAGGTTTATGTTTTTCTCAAATAAACACGGAAAGAATGAGAAATGAATCATTAATTGATGGAATTCAAAATAAAATTACCATTAATTTCACACTTGAAAAAGCGGATATTGAAGTTGTTGAATTTGAAACAAAATACAGAATGGATTATGCAGTAAACCAAAATTTAACTTCATTTTTCATTGTTAATTATAAAAATGGATATCAAAAAAGTAATGAAAAAATAAATCAAATTGTAAATAAAGGGTTTACACATTTACGATTAACACAAAAACTCATTCCACAGATTTATGGTGAATTGTTTTTTCAAATTGGTTTTAATGATTTTTTATCAATTAAAGAGCGAAAAATTGCAGGAGGGGGAATAAGGATAAAAGGAAAAGAAAAAATTAAAGCATTAAAATCATTTTTAGGATCAGGGTTGATGAATGAAATCGAAAAATATGATGATGATGAGAATTCAAATTTTAATTTAATTAGATCAACAAATTATCTAGCCTTAGACTTTCAAATTTTAGAAAATATAACATTTACAAATACAGTTTATTACCAAGTTGACATATCTAATAAAAACGATTATCGGATTTTATATAATAGTGGATTTAATTTTAAATTAATTAAAAATTTACATTTTTCTATGGCCATTAATAATAGATATGATAATGAACCACAACATAATATAAATAAACAATATGTTCAAATTTCAAATGGGATTACATATCATTTTTAATATTTTTCAAAATGAAATTTTATAGATGGACCTAAATCAAATATTAAAAAATCGAATACTTGTTCTTGATGGTGCAATGGGAACAATGATTCAATCCTATAAATTACAGGAAAATGATTTTAGAGGCTCATTATTTATTGACCATAAATCTGATTTAAAGGGGTGTAATGATTTACTTTCTATTACTCAACCCCGTATCATTAATGAAATTCATAGTCAATACCTAGAAGTTGGGGCAGATATAATTGAAACGAATACTTTCAATTCAAATTATCCCGGATTAGCTGATTATGATTTGGAAGAATTTGTTTATCAAATAAATTATGAATCTGCTAATATTGCTAAAATATGTACAAATAAATACTCTGAATTAACACCTGATAAACCTCGGTTTGCTTGTGGAATTTTAGGTCCAACAAATAGAACAGCATCTCTATCTCCAGATGTAAATGATCCTGGATTTAGAAATATATCTTTTGATGAATTAGTCAAAACCTACTCCATTGCAACAAAAGGGTTAATAGATGGTGGTGTTGATTTTCTAATGATTGAAACCGTATTTGATACACTTAATTGTAAAGCGGCAATTTTTGCAGTTCAAAAGGTTTTTGAAGAAAAAGGAACCTCATTACCAGTGAGTATTTCTGGCACAATTACAGATGCAAGCGGTAGGACATTATCAGGCCAAACAGTTGAAGCATTTTATAATTCGGTAAGGCATATTGAATTACTTTCTATCGGATTTAATTGTGCATTGGGTGCAATTGAATTAAGACCTTGGTTAGTAGAATTATCAAAAATCTCAGAATTTCCAATTTCTTGTCATCCCAATGCAGGGCTTCCAAATGAGTTTGGAGGATATGATGAATCACCTACATCAATGGCTGAAATAATTAATGAGTTTGCTATTTCAGGTTTGGTAAATATTATTGGTGGCTGTTGTGGAACGACTCCTAAGCATATAAATAAAATTGTAGAAACAATTAAAAATATAAAACCACGAAAAGAAATTAAAATCCCAAAAACGCTGAGATTAAGCGGATTAGAACCATTAAATTTTAGAAATGATTTATTATTTGTAAATATTGGCGAACGAACAAATGTAACTGGTTCAATAAAATTTAACAGATTAATAAAAGAAGAAAACTATGAAGATGCTCTAGAAGTTGCCAGACAGCAAATAGAAAATGGTGCCCAAATAATCGATATTAATATGGATGAAGGTCTTTTAGATTCTGAAAAAGTAATGATAACATTCTTAAAACTCATAGCTTCTGAACCTGATATTTCTAAAGTACCAATTATGTTAGACTCATCTCGATGGGATGTAATAGAATCAGGGTTAAAACATATTCAAGGAAAAGGAATTGTTAATTCTATTAGCCTAAAAGAAGGTGAAAATGATTTTTTAGAAAAAGCTAAACTTGTTAAAAAATATGGCGCATCAGTTATTGTAATGGCATTTGATGAAAATGGCCAAGCAGATACATTTAACCGGAAAGTAGAAATCTGTAAAAGGGCATATTTTTTATTAACAGAAAAAGTTCACTTCCCATCTGAAGATATAATTTTTGATCCCAATATTTTTGCAGTTGCCACAGGAATTGAAGAACACAATAATTATGCTATTGATTTTATTAATGCAATAAAATGGTTAAAAACTGAACTACCCCATATTCGAATTAGTGGCGGTGTGAGCAATCTTTCTTTTTCATTTAGGGGAAATAATCCTGTTCGAGAAGCTATGCATTCAGCATTTCTATATCATGCTATTAAAGCAGGAATGGATATGGGGATTGTAAATGCAGGGCAATTACAAGTATATGAGGAAATTCCGAGTGAATTATTAATTGCTGTCGAAAATGTAATTTTTAATAAAAATGAAAATTCAACAGATTCATTAATATCTATTGCCGAAACTTATAGTGGAAAAATAAAGGTAAATGTAAAGGATGAAGTATGGAGAAAAGAAAAAGTAAATAAACGGATTTCACATGCTATGGTTCAAGGGATTACAAAATTTATTGAAAATGATGTTGAAGAAGCTCGACTTAATTCTATGCATCCGATGGAAGTGATTGAAGGACCATTAATGAATGGTATGAATATTGTCGGTGATTTATTCGGTGAAGGGAAAATGTTTCTTCCGCAAGTTGTGAAGAGTGCTCGAGTAATGAAAAAAGCTGTCGCTTATTTAATTCCATATATTGATGCTGAAAAAGATGAAAGTGAAATTAATAATAGTTCAGCGGGAAAAATTATTATGGCAACAGTAAAAGGTGATGTTCATGATATTGGAAAAAATATTGTATCAGTGGTACTGCAATGCAATAATTATGAAGTTATTGATTTAGGTGTAATGGTTCCTGCAAAACTGATATTAGACACAGCAATCAAAGAAAATGTAGATATAATTGGATTAAGTGGATTAATTACTCCATCATTAGATGAAATGGTATCAATAGCTGAAGAAATGAAACGGAGAAAAATAAATATACCTATATTAATTGGAGGAGCAACAACATCCAAAAAACATACCGCTGTAAAAATTTCACCAGAAAATAATGCACCGATTGTATATGTAACCGATGCATCTCGTGCCGTTCAAACGGTTGAAAATCTGATGAAAGATAAAACACAATATTGGAATAATATTCAATCGGAATATTTCAAAATCAGAGAATTATATTTTAATAAAACAAATACACTCACCTATTTATCTCTGCTATCTGCTCGAAAAAATAAGTTTAAAATAGATGAGAGCTATATTCCACCAACTCCAAATAAAACAGGAATTCACATAGTAAATAATATTGAATTAAAGGATTTAGAGCCATATATAGATTGGACCCCTTTTTTTCATGCATGGGAATTACGAGGTACATTCCCTGAAATTTTAAATGATATTAAAATTGGAAATCAAGCGAAATCAATTTTAAATGATGGTAAGAGACTTTTAAGGACAATAATAAAAGAAAAATTATTGTCTATCCATGGTGTATTCGGTATTTTTCCTGCAATATCAAAAAATGAATCTGTTATTATTTATGATGAAAAAGATAAATCTTTTGAGATTGAAACATTAATTCATATTCGGCAACAAATGAAGAAGGGAAAATCTAGTATTAATTATTGTTTATCAGATTTTATACTTCCAAAATTAGAAAATAAACAGGATTGGATTGGTGCATTTGCAGTAATGGTTGGACCTGAAATAAATTCTATTTGTGAAAAATTTGAATCAAATCATGATGATTATAATGCCATAATGATAAAAGTATTGGCTGATAGATTAGCAGAGGCATTTGCAGAAAAACTTCACGAAGATATTCGAAAAAAGCATTGGGGATATGAATCATCTGAAAAATTATCAAATGAAGAATTAATAAAAGAAAATTATTCGGGTATTCGCCCAGCCCCAGGATATTCAGCATGCCCTGACCATACAGAAAAAAGTAAGTTATTTAAATTATTAGAAGTTGAAAAAAATATTGGGTTAAATCTAACTGAAAATTTTGCAATGACACCATTAAGTGCGGTATGTGGTTGGTATTTTTCACACTCTAAATCAAAATATTTTTCAACTGGAAAAATACAAAAAGATCAAATTGAAAGCATTTCAAATAAAAAAAATTGTAACATTAAAGAAATAGAAAAATGGCTCTCTCCTGTTTTAGGTTATCAGCCGTTAAAGAAAGAAGATTAATGAAAGTAATAGAACATATCCATAATGCAAAAAACCCGTCATTTAGTTATGAAATAACCCCACCATTACGTGGAAAAACAGTTCGTGATATTTTAGATATTGTAGAGAAAATAAAGAAATATAACCCTCCATGGATTGATGTTACAAGCCACTCTGCTGAGGCTCATTATGAAGAATCTCATGATGGGTCAGTGAGACGAGTGGTTCGAAAAAAACGTCCTGGAACTATCAGTATTTGTGGAATTATTCAAAATAGATTTAATATCGATACGGTTCCTCATTTATTGTGTAGAGGGTTTACAAAAGAAGAAACAGAGGATGCACTTATTGAATTGAATTATCTTGGAATTGAAAATGTACTCGCGATTCGTGGAGATGAAACCAATTATAAAAAATCAATTCATGGACGGAAAGAAAATTATTATGCCTCCGATTTAGTTGGGCAAATTTCTGATTTAAAAAAAGGGATTTATGTAGAAGAATTATTAAATGCTGAGCCAATGAATTTTTGTATTGGCGTAGCAGGATACCCTGAAAAACATTTTGAAGCACCAAACTTAAAAACAGATATTGACTTTCTTAAAGGGAAAATTAAAGCAGGTGCAGAATATCTTGTGACTCAAATGTTTTTTGATAATAATCACTATTATCAATATGTTGAAGATTGTCGAAAATCAGGAATTACCGTACCAATTATTCCTGGTTTAAAATTATTATCATCAACTGCACAAATGAAATCTATACCTAAAAATTTCTATGTAGATCTACCAAATGAATTAGTTGATGAAGTAAATGAATCTCCTGAAAATGTAAAAGAAATTGGACAAAATTGGTGCCAAAAACAATGTGAAGACTTGCTTAATAATAAAGTAAATAACCTACATTTTTATGTGATGAATCATGCCGATAGTATTTTACAAATAGTAGAAAATTTAAATTAAAAAAGAATGACTTTCATTTAAAATAATTTAATTGAAAACCATAAATTTATTTTCATTTTTATTAACATCTAAATTAATTTAGATTATAGGCTAAGTAAAGCTGAAATTGAGCATACAATTGGAAAATATATTAAATAATTTCATTTCTCCATTCACAATTATAAAACTAAAATATAGGAGAATGCTTTTCATAAATAGTTAATACTGAGTTAACAAATAAATCATATTTGATTTGATGAAACTCACTTTAGGTAATGAAGTTAATGTGTAACTTCAATTTAAATTAATTAATAATTATTGGACTTTTAATCGTCATGAAAATCATTTTTTACATATTACAATTCGCATTTTTATTCTCCCAAACGAATTTACCCGATTGGGAAATCCCCATTTCTATTAATGATTATGGTTGGTATCCAACTACTTTTGAATGTGTCAACGAGGACGGGTTTCCATGCGGTGCAGCAAATGAATGGGCATGTAATAATTTAGATTGTAGTTGGAGAACTACTGAATGTGGTGGAATTTATGGCGGTGTTTTAGATGAGTCTGGAGTTACAGACTTATGCCATGGATTATCTGATACAATAAATATTGGTCTTAGTGATTCTGCAACAACAGGGTTTAGATATGGAGAAGATGAAATCAATTTATCACCTTCTGAAAATGTTGCACCTTTTGTAGATGGTTACTTTTATCACCCTGAATGGTGGGGAACAACGGATTTAAATAATGTAACTTGTGATTGGTTACAATTTGATTCCGATTATAGACAATACCCTGATTCTATAAATATTATGGATTGGGAAATACATGGTCTAATAATGGAAATTCCTGATTTCGTTAGTTATAAACTAAGTTGGCCTGAGATTACTCTTCCTGATGAATATGATATTTATCTTTATTTATATAATGACGAATTTACTGAGTATGAAATTTATGACATGCGTCAATTCAATCAAATAACCCTTGCTAAAGATATGCTAATACCTGTTTTTGATAGTGGGTATCATAGTCGATCATCAATACGAATTGGGCAATGTCTTGAATTTGGTCCAGGTGAATATTATTGGGATGATGATGGAGATGGTTTAGGAGCAGGTTCTGTTCACCTATATTGTGAAGAGTTTTTACCAGATGGTTATGTAAATAATAATAATGATATTGATGATGAGTTATATTGTGAAAGTAATGATATTGATGTGTGTGGTATTTGCGATGGAGAAGGCACAACAATTTATTATTATGATAATGATACCGATGGATTGGGAAGTGGAGATGAATTAATATTATGCCCCTTTGAAGTAGAAGAGGGAATGGTTACCAATAATGATGATATTAATGATGAGTTTTATTGTATTGAGAATTTTATTGATGAATGTAATATTTGTGATGGCTCTGAAAATGATATTGGTTGTGGATGTTTTGAAGAAGCCCCTCAAATTTATTTTTATGATTATGACGGAGATGGACTCGGTAGTGGAGATACAACTATCTTTTGCCCAATATTAAATAATGATTTACAATATTCAATTCAACATTTCCCCGCTTTACCCGAAAACTATGTAACCAACAATGATGATTTTGATGATGATTTTTACTGTGTAGCAAATATTTCAGATGATTGTAATGAGTGTGGTGGAACAAATACTTCATGTAATGTATTCGGTGGTGGTGTAACTCAGTTTTCATCAATTTTTCAATCAAGCAATAATAATATAAGATTAAATTGGTATTATTCTGGTGGATTAGTAGAAGCAATTAGTGGATTATTAATAGTTGAACAAGTTGATGATATTTGGATAGCTATTGATTCTATTTCAACACCTTATAGTGGTGAGTATAATTCGACAGGTAGTCCTATGGATATTGGAAAAACAATTGGAGCATTGCCTTTTGACAGATATTATAATTGTTATAAATCTGAATTTCTACAAAATGATGAATGCTTAAATTACTTAGGGTTTAATACAATAATTGAACAAACAACCGAAGATGTGAATATTTCACTTTTAGGTGGTAATAACTTGATTAGTTTTATTGGAATGCCTGAAGATAATTCACTTGAAAATGTATTAGGGAATCAACAGGGCAATATACATTTTGTTATTGGACAAGGAATTGGTACATTCCATACAGACACAAGCGAAGATGGTTTATTAGATTCTTGGAATGGTAATTTAAATTATATTATGCCAGAAGATGGGTATTGGATAAATGTAACTGAGGATAGTACTGTAAATTTAAGAGTAGAAAATAGTTTTTTAACTCCTGAAAATCATATTTATGAATTAGAATGGGGGAATAATTTAATTTCATACATTGGAGCTGATAATTTTGAAACAATTATAGCTATACCGGACCATATAAAAGAAGTTACTTCCTTTATAATTGGGCAAGGAGTAGGACTTTTTCATATTGATGAAGACGGAGATGGTGAATTAGATTCATGGTCTGGAAATCTTGGGAATCTTACAAAGGGAAAAGGATATTGGATTAATTTAGATTTTATGCCAGATGATAGTACCTACCATTTTGCTTGGGGAAATAATGATATTAATAAATCAAGTTTATCTGAAAATATTAATATTTATGATTTAGAAAATTTAGAATTTCCTGAATTTGAATTTAATCAATCTACTCAACAAAGTTTTTATTTGATTAAAAAATTAGAATTACCAAATAATATTTCACAAAATGGATTAATTATTGCTGAAATTAATAACCGAATTATTGGTTATCGAAAATGGCATGGTTTATATACAGATATTCCTGTTATGGGTGAAGATTTCACTGTTGGAACAGAGCTTTATATTCAAAATGGCGAAATTCCATCTTTTAAATATTATGATATAACATCTGACATTATTTATGAATTAGAAGCCTCCCAAGGAATAACTCCTTGGTACTCAAATACAGTGCAAATAATTGAAAAGTTAAATATAATTAATCAAATAATAAATGAAGTCCCGACACAAATCTCATTTTCACCAGCATTTCCTAATCCTTTTAACCCACAAACTCAATTGGATTTTTCATTAGCTATTGAAAGTGATACAAGATTAGTAATCTATAATATAAATGGTGAAATTGTTGATATTATTGTAGATAGAAAAATGCAAACAGGAACTTACTCATTTAATTGGGATGCATCTTTTGAACCTTCAGGAGTATATTTTGCTGAATTAACAGCAAACAAGGAAGTTAAAGTTCAAAAATTAGTTTACTTAAAATAATTATTTAGCACATCTAAATCCAATATTATCCACTGTTGCATGGGACTCTAAAGATTTAGTTGACCAAACTCGAAGATCTTGTTTTGTGCTTTTCCATGAACCTCCTCGACTCATTCGGTTTGATGGATAACCATTTTCATGAGTAACCCATTCCCAAACATTACCTGCCATGTGATTAAATCCATAACATTCATTTGGACATGTATTAAAAAACCAAAAAGGACTGACATCATCTTGATATAACGAAACAGGTGCTAATCCAGGTTCATTTAATTGATTAATACCATTTCCTGGTTCGTAAGGCTCAATTTGATTGTTTACATCTTCATTATTGGCATAATTTGCATTTGAAGAATTTATCTCATTTATTGGATTATCATTTTCATCATATGCAGAACCCCAAGGATAATCAAATTCACCATTTCCTCCAGAAGCCTTTTCCCACTCAATTTCTGAAGGTAAACGAAAATTAAAAAATTCTGCAAAATGTGTAGCACCTACCCAACTTACAAAATTAACAGGATAATATGGTATATGATGATTATTTATAATACCATCAATATAAAATGTAGATCCATCCCATTTTATATATCCATTTTCTAAATCATATAGAATATTACCATCATTATCTTTTATCCATGGCCCAATATTTATTGTATCAATTTGATTTAATTCTTTTGCAACACTTAAATATGACCGATACTGTAAATTAGTTACTTCTGTTGACATTAATTGAAATTGTGCTTCAACGGTTTTTGAAACATCATTTGGACCAAATTTGAATACACCAGGATCAACGGTAATAAATTCAAAACTAACAGGCTGAACACTATTACTCCCAGATTCTTTAAATCCTTTATCAATTACATTAATTTTAAAAAACTCTGCAGAATTACTATTATAACTAATTGTTCGCTGAATATCATTTGCAGAATAAATTGTATCGATAAAGCTAAAATGTACATTATTCATCATGATAACATAAGCATAGAAATCTAAATCTCTACACTGAGACCAGCTAAATTGCAATAACCCATTTTCATCAATAATGGGATTTAAAATCACACTTGTTGGTTTTTCATTATCAATAATAATTTGAATTGGAGTACTCAAGGAAGATTCATTTTCACTTGTGTCAAAGGCTTTTACAGATAATTCGAGAGAACTACCCTCTTCAATATCTATTAGACTTCGAGTATCCACAATAAACTCATAGGGGGGATCATAATCTTTTATATTCGTATTTTCTTGATTTATCCATAATTCTAAATAATGTATTCCAATATCATCAGATGCGATTGCAGATACAATTAAAGTATCCGAAATAAAATCGCCATTATCTGGATAACTAATGTATGCGGATGGTTTATTAATATCTATTCCCTCATAATTATTGCATGAATAGAATAAAATTAATGATAAAAATATAAAAAGATATCTCATTTTGCCCTTTAATTAGGCAGGAAATTTAATACAAATTTTACTCAAATTAAAAATATTGGTTTTAACAATTTTAAAATAATTTATGAAGTTTCAACTTCTGTTATTTTATTATATATTGCTTCAATAAACTCTAAGGTTTCTTTTAATTCAGTCGTTTCATCAATGTTTTGCCTTAATAATTGATTAATTATTGGCATAAATTGAATTGCAATATCAACATTTGGATTACTTCCTTTAGAATATGCACCAATATTGATTAAATCTTCAGAATCATTAAAAACAGACATTAATTGAATAATTTTATTTATTTGCCTAAGTTTATCACCCTTTGCAATTGCTGTTTTCAGACGACTCACACTTTTCAAAACATCAACTGATGGATAATGTCCTTTATTTGCTAAATCACGAGATAACACAATATGTCCATCTAAAATAGACCGAGCAGAATCTGCAACAGGATCTGATAAATCATCACCTTCAACCAATACTGAATATAATCCTGTGATACTACCAATTTCATTGGTTCCAGTTCTTTCTAATAAACGCGGTAACAAAGCAAATACCGAAGGAGTGTATCCTTTTGTAGTTGGGGCTTCACCAACTGCTAACCCAACCTCTCGCTGAGCTTGAGCTACACGTGTTAATGAATCCATCATTAACATTACATCCATTCCTTGATCTCTAAAATATTCAGCAATAGCAGTTGCGGTTAATGCTGCTTTCAATCTTATATATGGAGCTTGGTCAGAGGTTGCAACAACTAAAATTGACCTTTTCATACCTTCATCACCAAGATCATTCTCAATAAATTCTCGAACTTCTCTCCCTCGTTCTCCAATTAATGCAATAACATTAATTTCGGCTGATGTATTTCTAGCAATCATTCCCATTGAAACACTTTTACCAACACCACTTCCTGAAAAAATACCAACTCGTTGACCATTAGCAATTGGAATTAAACCATCTATACTTCTAATACCAGTAGATAGTTGTGTATCAATTTTCATTCTTTTTAGTGGGTCCGGAGGAGTATTAAATACAGGATATTGATGAGCACATTTTATAGGACCTTTATCATCTATTGGATTTCCAAGTCCATCAAGCACTCTACCTTTAAGTTCATCACCCACTGGAATTGTTAATTGTTGAGGACATGAAGTAACACGAGCTCCAGGTGTAATTCCCACCGTTTCATCTAACGGCATTAATAATATTTTATTTTCTTTAAACCCAACAATTTCCGCCCTAATAATTGTACCATCATGAGCATAAATATTACACAAATTCCCAACTGCATTTTGTGGTCCTGTTGCCTCAATTACTAATCCAACAACTTGAGAAACTTTTCCATCTAATTGTATAGGGTCAGTAGATTTTATTTTTTGAGTTTGCTTTGAAATTGATTCTATAATTGCGGGCATTAAGAGATTTGATCAATAATATGTTTTATTTGAGTTTGAAAAGTTGCATCTATAATATGATTATCACTTTCAATAATACATTCTCCAAATATTAAATTATCATCTGGAATAAAATTTATCAGTTTTGAAGGAATATTTTCGGGATTAAAATCATTATTTTGTAAGAAATTTATACAATCAGAATTTGCTTTTATAGTAATTTTTTTTTGATTGGCTAATTCACTCGAATATTTTTCTAATTTACTTTGAATCATTTGAACCATTTTATTTGAACATTCTAATTCACATTCAATTATTTTTTTAGCAATAGTACTACTAACATCCATAATTGGTTGATAAAGTTTAGATAATGAATTTTTGATTTCTTTTTCTAACCCAATTTTAAATTGTTTTATCATTTCAACTTGCTTTTGAAATTCAATTTTATTTTCTGTTTCCATGGATCTTTTACAAGCTGAAAACCCTTCTTGATATGCTTCATCTCTTGTTTTTTGAATTTCACCTTCAAGTAATTCAACTTTAGACCTTAATATTTCAACTTCTGAAAGTATTGGTACTTGATCAACTTTAGGAAGCCCATTTAAAATTACTCCATTTTCAGGAATATGAAAATCTGTTATTTGATGGTTAATAGTAAATACTTGTGTATTTGACATTAAATCATTTCCTCATCACCACTAACAATCATAATTTCACCTTTTTCTTCCATTTCTTTCACCATATTAACAATGATTGTTTGTACTTCTTGTACTTCCTTTGCCCTTAATGGGCCAAGATTTTCAATAGCATCCTGAAGCATTTTTAATCCTTTACCACCAAAACCATTTAATGCTTTGTCTAAATTATCTCCTACTAATGGTTTTAATGCTTTTGCTAATCCATCATCAATATTTGTAAGTTCTTCAAGTGCCTTTGCTGTATCAAATATTTGATCTATTGTATCTTGTGGTAATTTGAAAATATCATCAAAAACAAACATCAGCGCGTTTATCTCATTTGCGAGTGTAGCATTTTTATCCGTAATAAATGACATGATTTTTTCCGTACCTTTTTTACCTACCGAGTTTAAAATATTAGCAACAGATTCTGTACCACCTGCTTTACTTAAACTACCTCCAAAAATTCCACCAAGTTGTTCAGTCAATACATCATCAATATCCTGAATTAATTCGGGTGAAGTTTTTTCCATTATGGCAAGGCGATAAGTAATTTCACCCTGTAAAGATTCATCAAATTGACTCAAAATACTTGCTGCCTGTTTATCATCTAAATTAGCAATAATTAATGCTGCTGTTTGTGGATGTTCATTTTTTAAAAAATTTATTAATTGATTTTCATCTACCTTTTCAAGTAAATCAAAACCACCCGTCATATCCTTTAATTCTTTTGAAGCATTAATTTTTCTAAGTAAATTCTTAGCCTCTTCTTTCCCCATTGCTGCCTCTAAAACACTCGAAGCATATCCCATACCACCTTCTTCTACATAGTTTTTTGCAACCATCATATTATAATATTCTTTAACAACTTCATTAACTACATCTGATGTAATGTCTTTCAATTTAGCCATTGCAATCGTTAGTTTTTCAACATCTTCTGAGCTGAGATTATTGAAAACTTTTGATGCATGATCTACACCTAAAGAAATTAATAATATCGCCGATTTTTGAATAGAATTTAAATCTTGAAAATTAATAGACATCTAAATTATCCTTCATTTGAATTTATTGTCAAATCTTGTGCTAACCATGTTCTGATTAATTTCGCTGCATTATCTGGATGACCATCAACAAAATTTGAAATATCATCAGTCATTATATCTTTTGCCTTTAATAGCGCTTCAGACTCTAAAGATAAGGTTGAAATATGATCTTCTGGCCTTGGAATATCTGGCATTGATGAATCATCATCTAATTCACTATAATCATCCGAATCACTCGTAGCACCAGTTAATGCCAACATATCTTCGGGTGCTTCTAATCCTAATGTTGCTTCAGCTTCTTCAAGTTCTACGGTTGGTGGTCCAGGAAGCGAATGTGTTAAATTTACAACAAAGAACATCATTGCGATTAAGGCTAAGGTCATTAACCCTCGTGATATCCATTTATTAATTGATTCTTTTCGCTCCATTTCAGTGAAAAACATTTGAGCTTTATCCACTTCAGTATGATCAAATTCTAAATTAGCAACTTTTACTTCGTCACCTCTATTTAAATCAAACCCAATAGTTTGCTTAATAAGTGCAGCAATTTCATTTTTCTCTTCATTATTACGAGGTAAATATTTTTTTATTATCTCTCCCTCATTATCAACATTTTCATATTTACCATTTACTAAAGCTGCAACTGTAATTCTCGTAATTTTTGCAGAACCCGATATATAATGTTCTACTGTTTTATTTAATTCATAATTCGTTATTGAATTTTCATTATTATAACTTGTGGAATCAATTCGCATTCCTGCTTCAAAATTTCGTTCTTCACTAATTATCGATGGGTTTTCAGAATCAAAAATTTCTGATGTTCTTTCTGTTTTATCAAAATTAATATTAACAGCAACTTGTACACTTGAATTTCCACTACCTAAAAGTTGATCTAACATTATTTGAACTTTTTGTTGCATTTTATTTTCAACATTTTCTTTAACATCCCACTCTGATGAGCCTGCTAATTTTTCATTTTCTTCAATTTTTTCTTCAAATAAAACATTGCCTTCCGCGTCAACAATACTCACATCTTCCATATCTACACCATCAATACTATTTGAAACTAATACAGCCAACCCTCTTGTTTGTTTATTAGATAAATAAGAATTAGGCTCTAAATATAAAACAATTGATGCTGACCCAGATTGAGAATCATCAAATAATCGTTTTTCAGGTATCACCAAGTGTACGCGTGACTGCCTCACTTCTTCCATTTGATTAATTGTTTTTGTCAATTCACCTTCTAATGCTCTTTGAAGATTAACTTTTTGCATAAATGTAGTCATTCCAAAGTTTGATTTATCAAATACATTAAATCCAACAATCTCATCACCATATTCAACCCGATTAAATTTTAAACGCAATGAATTAACTTGATCATCTGGCACTAAAACAGTTGTTCCTGAAGAACTAATCTCATATTCAATTCCGTCTTTACTTAACCCTTCAACAATTCTATTAGCTTCACTTGGAGATAAATCTGAATAAAGAGTAACATAATCAGTACTATTAGCCCAAAATAATAAAGCAATCAATGAAGACATCATTGTTGCGCCCATAAAGATAAAAATGAATCTTTGAGCTAATGTATAATTTTGTAGTAATAAACCAATTTTAATAAATAAATCTTTCATAATAACCTTATTTTAACTTTTTAATTAAACTTGTGTTCTTTTCAATTCTTGATAAGACTCTAACATTCGGTTTCGAACTTCTAACATCATTTGAAAACTTAAACTTGCTTCTTCTAATGCAATCATTGCATCGTGAACATTTTCCTTCTTATCTGCCAATACTTTTTGAGTTTCATCTGAAGCTTTTGAACCGTCTTCACTTACTTTTGATAAATAATCATGTACCATATTTCCAAATGATTCACCAGAACCCGTTTTTTGTTTCTGACCTGATTTACTTGGTTCAACCTTATTCGGTTGAATTATATTTCTTAAATTTTCAAGATTTGTCAATAATCTATCCTTTCACATCCAAAAAAGTGCCATTAGGTTGAGAGTGTAATCTCAATTGATATCTTTTTTGGTAATTTGATGGTTTTTCTGAGAATAATAAACTTAATGATTCTTGTTCTGCTTCGGATAACATCGCCGGTTCAGGTTTAGGGTTTAATGGTGAATCAACTTTAAAGTGATTCATTTTCCCTAAAATGGAATCATCAAACTTTTCTGTTTCTACCAGTTTTTTTTCAGAGACACTGGTATCCTGCTGATTATAATAGTTTTGAAGTGCGATTGATGTAGAATTTATCTGCAATTAAATTTCTAATGCCTTCTTAGCAAGATTCTTTGTCGATTTAAATGTTTGAACATTTGCTTCGTAGGTTCTACTTAAACTCATTAAATCTACCATTTCTTCAACAACATTAATATCTGGTTTTATAATATATCCATTTTCATCAGCATAAGGGTGAGCAGGGTCATAAACCATTTGGATTTTTTCTTCTTCAATTATTTCATAGTTTTGAACTTGACTTTTATTTTCAGAATGTTGAGATTTTTCTATATGTTTATGATGCGATTTTTTTACTGATAATATTGAATCTCTCATCTTACTTTGAAATGGTTGGAAACTTTTAGAAACTAATCTTTTTTTCTGATATACTTTTTCACCTGGTTTTGCAACTTGGTCAGCGTTAGCAATATTATTAGAAACTAACTCTAATCTTTGAGTTTGTGACTTCATACCTCTTACTGAATTTTGAATTGATGATAATATACCTTTTAATTCCATAACTTCTCCTATCTAGAATGCCCCTTTATTGCAGCACGAATTCCATCATACATTCTTCTCATTGCTTTTACATTAAAATCGTGATTTAATTGATTGACTGATAGACTACTCATTTCTTCGGTTAAATCTACCTTTCGATTTTCATTATTATCACTCCAACTATCAGAATAATGAAGTTTTCCCAAATGTCTATCATGACTTGTATTAATGCCTTTATTATCATTTAAATCCGGAAGTAATTCTGCAAAATTAGTGTCTTTTCGATTATATCCAATTGTATTTACATTTTCAATATTTTCAGAAATTGCTTGATTTTGAGAAGTATGCATATTTAATGCACGCTTTAAAAAATTTGAGTATGTTGTATTAAATACTTTCATAATACAAAACTATTTTCAATTATTATGCCATTATAAAAATAAATTAATTATAATTGGAATAAAAGGATATAATCAAGTGAAAGGGTGGATTAGTGGTGATTTATTAAATATTTAGTTATAATTTATTAATAAATAATATGGGGGTTATTTTTCCTACTATGGAAATTATTACCCAATTAATATGATATTAATTTCATTATTTAAACTAATTACTATCTTGTAACTCTTCGCCAAGTATAAATTCAGAAGGAAGGATATCTTTTTCTTTATATAAATTTAATTTATTTCTTAATGTTCGAACACTTATATCTAATATTTTAGATGCTTTTGTTCTATTGTTTTTTGTTTTTCTCAGGGTGGCAAAAATTGCTCTTCTCTCTATTTCTTCTAAAGATGATAAGCCATCAAAATTATGAGTAGTTTTTTGTAAGGTTGTATTATTCGCTTCCATTGTGATATGAGATTCTAAAATTTGCTCATTTGTTCCTGCGTATAAAAAAGCTCTTTCAATAACATTTACAAGCTCACGAACATTTCCTGGCCAAGAATGATTAAACATTTTATCTAAAGCAGGAGGTGAAATTATTTTTTTATCAACTACATATTTATCCGCAATTTTCATTAAAAAATAATCTACCAACAAAGGCAAATCTTCCATTCTTTCTCGCAATGGAGGTATTTCAATCGGGAATACATTTAATCTATAAAATAAATCCTCTCTAAAATCTTTATCTTCAACTAATTTTATAACATTTTGATTAGAGGTTGATATTATTCTTACATCTATCTTTTGTGGAGCATGGCTTCCAACTTTTACAACAACTTTTTCTTGCAGTACTCTTAATAATTTTGCCTGCATACCTGTAGAAACTTCAGTTACTTCATCTAATAACAATGTACCTGTATTTGATTCCTGAAAAACACCATTTGTTGTCTTTAAAGCACCTGTGAAGGAACCTTTTTCATATCCAAACAATGTACTCTCTACTAGGTTTTCAGGGATTGCGGCACAATTAATTTGTAAATATGGACTATTATTTCTCAATGAATTATTATGAATTTCCCTTGAAACAAGCTCTTTACCCGTTCCACTTTCACCCGTTACTAAAACCGAAACATCACTTTTTGAGACCATTTCAATTCGGCGATAAACTTCCTTCATTTTTTCAGAATTACCTATTAAGGATGTATATTTTTCTTCAGAGGATATTTTCTTTTTTAGCTTTACATTCTCAGTTTTTAAATCTTGAAATTCAAAAAATCGTTTAACTCTTGTTTCTATTTCAGTTATTGAAAATGGTTTAGTAACAAAATCAAATGCACCAATCTTCATAGCTTGAACAGCATCGTCAACCGTTCCATAGGCCGACATTAATAATAAACCTGTATCTTGAAATTTTTCTTTTACAATAGAAAGCAATTCTAATCCATCAACTTCAGGCATTTTTAAATCAGTGATAATTAAATCTATTTTTTGATTTTCTAAAATTTTTATTGCAGATTTTCCATTGTCCGCTTTTTCTACCTGATAGCCTACATCTTTTAATGCCTCTTCTAAAAAAGATCTAATTGCAAAATCATCGTCTACTATTAAAAGTTTATAATCCATCCAATTTCCAATTTAATTAAGATTTTCTAATGGGAAAATTAATTCTATTTGGGTGCCTTCTCCCAGAACTGACTTAATTTCAATTTCACCATTCATGATTAATACTAAATTTTCAACAATACTAAGACCAAGACCAAGTCCATTAATCCGTGTGGTAAAAAAAGGTTCTTTACATTTAGCCAAATTTTCAGCTGTCATCCCTTCACCTTTATCTTCTAATTTTATAATAAGTTGACTTTCTCTTTCAATGATATCAATATTAATAATTACTTTTTTTGAGGTAATTGCTTCACAACTATTTAAAATTATATTTTGTAATATTGAATCTAAACCTCTTTTACTTAAGTAAGTTTTTATCTCGTTGCTTTTATTTGTTTTTATTGATAATTGAATTTCCCTGTTAAATTCTTGACTCCAAATCATTTGTTTTTGATTTAAATAAGTGGCTAATTCATATTCAATTACAGAAGATATTGTAGGCTCATTTGCATAATTTATCAGACTTGTAATTACTCTATCAATACGCTGAACACCATCAAAAATAAAATTTATCTTATTTGTATATTTTGAGTTTTCACCCAAATCCCTTTGTAAAAGTTGAGCATACCCAACAATTGCACTCATTGGAGTTCTAATATTATGAGCTAAATTACCAATCATATTCTGCATTTGTAATTTACCTTTAACTTGTCCTGAATTTAATAATCGTTCATCAATACAAGCGACTGAAACTAATGCACCTTTTGTAAAATTATCAATATGCCTTCGTAATTCAAACTTTACTTTTCTATTAACAGGAATATTAATATCCAATTTTTCAATTTTATTTTCCCTCCCAGATTTAATAAACTCACTTAATTTATTTTGGGATTGCATTGGGAAAATTTCATTTGTCAATAAATTTTCATCTTCTAATTGATAAATAATTTTTGCGGGTTTATTTTTAGTAATTATCTCCATTGATTCATTTAATAATAAAACGGGTTGCTCCATCATATCTAATACATGAATAAGGTTTTTCCTGAACTCCCAAATGCTCGATTCCGAAATTTTTGAATCCTCTATATTTTCTTCTTTAATTTCAGGTAAATATGTTTCTAATAACTCATTTTCAAGAGATAAATATGCTTGTTGTAATGTATTTGCTGATGAAGCAAACTGTGAAACTAGGTTGTCAATTTCTAATTTTTCTTTAGACAATTATAATTCTCTTTATTTTTTTCTCGATTTTTTAATTATTGGAGATCGAGATTTTCTAACTTGTTTCGCATAAATCTCATTTGGTAATGTAAAGTTACCTGATATATGTTCAGTATTTTCTTTTAAAATATTTTCTGGATTTAAACCATTTTCAACAATTAATTCTCTAAATTGAATATTTTCATGTTTTAAAAACTCAATTTCTTGCTTTAATAAATAAGTCATTCTTGCACGCTCAATTACTAAAATTAATTGTTCAATTTTAAATGGCTTTAATAAATAATCATAAACATTAGCACCAAGAGAATTAATTGCTTGATTAATATCGGGGTATCCTGTTATTAAAATGACAAGAGAATTTGGTGCGGTTTTAACAAATTCTTGACTTAATTCAATGCCTGATCCATCTGGTAAAAAAACATCCGATACAATAATTTCAGGTTGATGTGTAGTTATATAGTTTTTTGCTTCATTTACCGAATTTACAGAATCCACTTGCCACCCTAAGTTTTTTAATTCATAGGTTAAAACTTGAATATAGGTAGGGTCATCTTCAATAATTAATATTGATGATTGATTAGAATTCATCGTTTAATTTTCAGATTGTTCTAAATTTTCTTCAGTTTCTTCAGATTCTAATTCAGGAATATCTTGATTTTCAATGGTGATTTCTTTTTCTTCTGTTTTGAAAATAACTTTAGAATGGTTTCCACAAACACAATTCACACCTAATTCAATAAGTACATCTTCATTATAAATAGGTTTAAATGTAAATGAATTTTCATTATTAAATTCTTTTGAAGATGAGCTTTCTACGCCCTGCTTACTTTCAGCTTTAGACTTGGGATTATTTTCATTAGAAATTATTTTGGGTTCATTTCCAATTTTCACTCGATCACTTTTTATGATTTTACCAGAATTCAATTTACCAGATGGTAAATTATCTTTAGTTAGTTTAATAAAATTTTCGCTCATATTTTGTTTATTATCATTATTTTTAAATAAAAACCGCCATTAACTATATACCAAATCTATGGCATTATGAATGAAAAATTTAATAGAATATATTGGGTTGAACGAATTATCGTTCAAGGGGTGTGCTAATAGTTGAAATTAACTTTTCAGTTACATCGTTTAAAATAGAATCCGAATTATATTTTCCAGACTCAATATTTTTACGAATTCTATCTAAGTTTTCCTCTAATGAATTTTGAGGAGAAATGGATGAAGATTTAAAAAAACCAGGATGATTAGCAATTTTTTCTGAGGTATCTAAAATTACTTCATCTTTATTATAATGGTTAGATTCATTTTTTAATGAAAACTCTTTTAAATTTCTTAATTGGTTTTCTTCATATTTTTTAAGTAACCCAGTATATTTTTCAATATTATCTGAATTATTAATTGGTTCTTTTTTATTTGAAGTTAGTATAGCAGAGTCAACGATTTGACTTTTTTCAGGAACATTTTTTAATTGTTCCTTTTTTGTAACACCATCTTTTTTTCCAACAGATTTATTTTTCATCTGTTGAGACTGTCTTACTAATCCACTATTTTCAGTTATTTTCACCATATTATTATCTTACTGCAATATTTATTACTTTAGCTTTTCTATTATTTTCAGTTTTCAGAGCTAATAATTTATTAACTTTTTTTATTTTTACCAATTGTTCAGATTTTTTATTTTGTAAATCTGATATTACTTCTTTCATTTGAGAATCTATAGCTAAAATTTCTGAAATTATTTTCTGAAAATTTTGTTTAATTAATTGTGGAATCTCATTTTCAAAAATATTTTTATATAGATCATTATTAAAAATGAACTTCAATCTATCAATATGTATTTCTCTTCTTTGTAATAATTTTTCAAACCATTTTCCATCTGGTGAATTTCCAATCTTTATATAAAATTGATATTCATTTAATAATTCTTGGAAAAAGAATGATTCTTTTTCAATTAAATCAGAAATACTTTTAATATTAAATTTCATAATTATACTTTATTATTAAAAATAATTCCAGCAATTTCTTCAAGTTTATCAACCAATTCAATCATTTCCTTTGGTGGGATTTGCCTAATTAAATCACCCGTTTCATTATCATATACATGGATTATTTCTCGTGATTTTTCATCTATTGAAAAACTCACCTTATTGTTAAACATTTCTACATATTCATTAACAGAATTAATTGCATTTGAGAAGTCCTGTTTTTTTACATATTCTGCTATTCCTTGTTTTTTACTCTCTGTTTTTTCTGCTTTTAATGAAAAATCTAAATTATCATTTTTGGCAATTTCTTTTTGCTTCTCAACAGAATTAGTACTTTCATTTATTTTTTCAGTATTACTATCAAACTGTTTATTTATTGGATTTACATTAAGGTTAATTTCCATTTTAATATCCTCCATATCCAGATGAAAACATTGATAAAGATCCCATCTGATCATTTAAGGATGACATCATTTGTTGCAAGCGTGCAAACTCATCCCTATACCGTTGCTCTTTTGAAGATAATTGATCTTCAACTCTTTTTAAACTTTGTGATAAATATAATAAATTACTATCTATATTACTTTTTGTAGAAGATATTATACCACTTGTTTTTGTATAACTTTCTACTTTTGATTTAATTAATGTAGCAATCCCGTCCGTTGCATTAAAAATATCAGATACCAATTGAGTACCTGTATTTAATGCTTGAGTAAATTTATCTTCATCCGTAAATACCATTTCTCCATCGTCATTGAAACCAATTCCAATACTATATAATGAGTTATATTCAGCTGAGCTCGGTGAAGCAATAGATCCTAATGGAATTCCTTTTAAATCTGATAATAATGCTTTATAAGAATAGTCTCCTGATAATTCGCCTCTTTGTAAAGTATCTGGGTTTATTTGAGATTTTTCTTTCAAGTATGAAATAGACTCATTAAATGAATCCATAAATAATTGTATATCAGACTTAACAGACTCAGCATCATTCTCTACATTTATTGTTTGGGTAGAGCTAGTTACTGCAACTAAATCAATTGTAAGGCCTGTAATTGCATCCGTAATTTTATTTTCATTTCTATAATAAGTAAGACCATCAATTTTTACAATAGAATTTAAATCACTTGAAATATCACTTGTTCCAATATTGGTCATGTATCCATAATCATGACTATTATTCGGATCATATTTTCCATCAGATTGTAAAACCCCAAGTGTGGATAATAAATTATCACTACTATCTGTAAATTCTATGCGATTTGTATAACCTGTTTGATTACTTCTTAGTACCATTCTAGATTTTCCTTCAGATTCGGAAACTACTGAGGTCGATACTTTTTCTTCAGAAATAATTGTACCTGCAGTAACTGCAGAATTAATTGAATTATTAATTGCATCTCTTACATCATTCATAACTTCTTCTGATGATTTCTGAAATGTTGATGCACTTATTGTAACTGAAATTGAAACTCTATTATTTTGGTCTTCGGTTGTAGGGTGTGCTAAACTAATTGAGAATGTTTGATCGGCAGTAATATTTGAAAAATCTGTATTTGAAGAAGTATATTGTCTAGAAACTCTTGTGTCTGCTGTTGCTAATCTATTAATATCAATTGAAAAAACACCTGCTGTTGCATTTGAATTTGCGGATACAGTTAAAAAATTTTCATCACTCGAAGAAGCCTTGTTTACAGCAAAATAATCAGTAATTGGATCTAACAATTTTTCTGAATTTGAAAACAAAGATGATAATTTTGAATCTAGAGTTGATAATATAGATTTTTTATTATTTAATTCATCTTGTTTATATAATATTCGATTTTTAGGTCCCTGTTCAAACCGCATATATTGATATACTAAATTTTCAACACTATTTGAGCTCGAAAACATTGATGAAATTTCATATGCCATAATCTACTCCTTATACCGTCTGACTATTTACTTCTTTTGGTTTGATATGAGCCTCAAACCATGCATCTCTCAATCCTTCTAGAATTTCTTGAGCATCTTCAAACTTATCAGTATTTATATTATTTAAACAATATTTATACAAATCAAATAAAGGTACTGCCATTTCTTTATAATCAAAGTTTAAAGCATTTATTAATTCTCTTATGGCTTGCCCCGCTTTTGTTGTATCCTTTTTTTTACATGCAACTATACTTGCATCATAAATATAACAAACGAGCTGTTCTGGACTAGCCGACATAATTTTCTGTTTTAAATATGGATTCATTCCATTATTCATAAAAACCTTTCAAAAATAATTTATAATATTGCTTTATCAATTTTTATGCCATCGCATTATTATTATTTTCGGAAAGTAACCTTCTTTCTTTAGTTATACTTGATTTATCATCTATTTTAAAAAAATAAAATGAAATAATATTCAATTTATAAGTTAGCTGAGGCAGGAAACAATTTCCTACCCCAAACTAAATTATCCTTATTTCAGATTATTTAATCTTACTGAAATAAAGCCAAGACCATCTGTGAAGATGAATTAGATTGAGCAAAAGAGGCAACAGTTGACTGTTGTAAAATAGATAATTTCATTAAATCCATTTGTTCTTTTGCAAAATCAGCGTCTTCGATTCTGCTTCTAGTTGTATCTGTATTAGAAATCGCCATTGAAAGTGATTCTTCTTTAGAAGACAACCTCGCATTGTAATCACCAATATTTTGAATTGATTTAGACAAAGCTGTTATTGCACTACTTAAAGTTGCAATTCCAGTTTGTGCTTCAGTCGCATCCAAATTAGCCCATTCTGAAGCCGTTCCACCTACAATACTATCTAAATTGACAGCTGTAGTTGCCTCGCCAACATCTGTTCTATTCGAATTATCTAAAGTTATAGATAATTGATTGGTATTACCTTCACCAACATGAAATGCAATTGTTCTATCACTACCACTATCTTGCATCAAAGTTATATCATTAAATTTTGTATCATCTCTGATATCATCAAATTCAAGAAGTAACTGAGATATTTGGTCTCCAATTGCTTTTCGTTGATCAGTATTAAAGGATCCATCAGCAGCTTGAGTCAATTTTTCTTTTACATTTTGTAAAATACTCATTTGACTTTGATAGCCACCTTCGGCAATCCCAAGGACATTCTTCGCAGTACCAACATTATCTAAAGCCTGAGTTAAACCACGAACTCTACTTTCTAATTGTTTAGACAATGCATAACCAGAAGTATCATCCTCTGCAGAATTGATTCGCTTACCTGTGGATAATCTTGACCTAATTGTTCCAATATCACTATTTACTCTCAAAAGTGTATTATAACTTTCTTGAGCATAATAATTGGAACCTATGCGTGTCAAATCCCCAAACATAGGTGAACCTCCTTTTATTTGTTAAAACATCCGTGTTTCCAGAGATTGCATAGCCTATTCCAAATAAAAAAAATAGACTCTCAATAAATATATCGGAGGGTTATGGAATAAATTAAATTTGGAGAATATAAAAATATAATAAAATCAATGAACAGAGAATATTATTATAAATTACTAATAAGAGTTAATAAAATAAAGATATGATTAATATAGGAAAGTTTTTCCTATAATATTTTGATAAATATTTTGATAAAAATTGGGTGTTAAAACAAAAAAGGGGATATTAAATATCCCCTTTCTAATCAAAATAAAATGATATTAATATTATCTAAATAATGATAATACCATTTGTGGAGCAGAATTAGCTTGTGAAAATGAAGAAACAGAAGTCTGTTGTAAAATCTGTAATTTCATCATTGCCATTTGCTCTTTTGCAAAATCTGCATCTTCAATTCTACTTCTAGTAGCTTCAGTATTAGAAATTGCTAATGATAATGATTCTTCTTTTGAAGATAGTCTTGCATTATAATCACCCACATTTTGAATTGATTTTGCTAGTGATTTAATTGCAGTATCCAAAGTAGATATAGCAGTTACTGCTCCTGCCTGAGTTGCTAATGTTGTAGCTGAAATATCAGTATTATCTTCACCTACAGTTGCAGCAACAG
>JACNKR010000065.1 GCA_014381925.1 Fidelibacterota bacterium
ATTACAGATGGGCTGTATGACTTCTTTAGGTGTCCGTTTTTTTGTAGGAAGATCAGTCCTTATTATGTGGTTTCTGAATTGTTAGTACCTGAAAATGATTCTCTTATAATTGAAGCAGGGTGTATTATTTACACAAATCCAAATTATTGGATTAGAACTCTACATGATGCTTATATAACAGCAGAAGGTACGGAAACGGATTCAATTATATTTACTCATAACCCCAATCAACCCATAGTTGGTTGGGGAGGAATTTATTTAGGTCATGCGCCTGAAAACACTTCTGTATTTAAGTATTGTACAATTGAAAATGCATCCCGTGTTGAAGGGGGTAATGTATATCAAGGGAGTGGAATCCATGGATTTGATACAAATATCTTAATTGAAAACTCAGTCATTCAAAATAACAGAACAAGTCATTTTGCTGGAGGTGGGATTGGTATAAGTGCATTAGAATGTAAATTAGTTCTCTTAAATTCAACTATTCGTAATAATGAAGATGTATTCACTCCTCCGGGTGGTGGAGGTGGAATAAGGATATACGATCCAAATCCTGGTTCAGTCATAAAAAATTGCATAATTTATGGAAATGGATTAGTAGGTGGAGGAGGCGGTATTGATTTTACATTTGCGGAAAATAATATTGTATTTAAAAATAATGTAGTTTATAATAATTATGCCTTTGATGGTGGAGGTATAGCAGTATTTTTTAATTCAAATCCTATAATTAAAAATTCAATTATTTGGGGTAATTCCGTTTATCCAGGTCATCCGCTTGAATTTCGACAAATATATGTATATGCGAGTGATTTTGAAATAGTTTCTTCTATTATAAATGAAGAACATTGTTTATTTTATAATACGTTTGAAATTTATGGTCAATCTACACCAGCTGGTTATGGCTGTGATTACCCCAATTATGATTTTATGAATACGGACCCTATGTTTGTAGATGGGGAGAATGGAGATTTTAGATTACTACCACAATCCCCCGCCATTAATGCCGGCACCGGTGAACTTGACCCTGATGGTTCTCCTCCTGACATTGGTGCTATTTATTTTCACTTAACCAAAGGTGATGTTAATTTTGATGGAAATGTGACAGTCTCAGATATTATCCTCTTAGTCAATTATATTCTTACACAGCACACATTATGGGAATCTCAATCATGGTCAATGGACACAAATAATGATTCAAATTTAAATGTATTAGATTTGATCTTAATTGTAAATACAATTTTGGAAGGGTGAAAATGCAAAAAAAGAGGTCAGAATATTGATCTCTTTTTTAGGTTAAAGGAAGAGGACCTACCGCTAATTGACCGTCCCAGGCCATCGTAAGTAGCATCAGTTAGAAGCATATGGTCCTCTTATGTTTGTTTTATATTTAAAAAAGCAATGGCAATAATTTATAGCATAATATCTTTTAATTCTAAATCTTTAATTAAAAAATTTATAATTTATCTTATAACTCAAATAATTTAACTGCTCCCAGTTTAGCAGCTAATTCCTTTTGTTTACTTTCAAAAATATCTATATTATTCACATTGAAAGATGGTGAGTAATTTGAGATAGTTTCCTGCATTGAATTTTCAAAAAATGGGAAAGCATGAGAAAGACCACCTCCAATTGAAATTGCATTGGGGTCTATAAAATTAATTATATGTGATAAGCATTCACCAAGTTTTTCACCAAAATCCATCCAAACAGATATTGCATTTTTATCATGTTGCTTTGCTAATTCATATAATTCTATTGGATTAATTATTGTATGAAAATACTTAAAAGATAATTTTTCTACACCACCGATTGAAATATTATTTTCCCATATTTCTTTTCCTATTGGAGAAATTCCATATTCACCAGCCATCCCATTACCACCCATAAATAAGTGTTCGTTTATTATTATTCCAAATC
Source organism: Fidelibacterota bacterium (assembly GCA_014381925.1). Classification (GTDB taxonomy): domain Bacteria; phylum Fidelibacterota; class Marinisomatia; order SCGC-AAA003-L08. The sequence goes on from JACNKR010000065.1 coordinate 1,918, forward strand.
CTAAACCGGTGCCCAGTGTTACACCAATGCATATTTTTTTCCCCGATTCATGAAATTCCCCTAAAGCAAATAAATTGGCATCATTTTCGATTAAACAGGGGATTTGTAATTTTTCTTCCATTATTTTCTTTAAATGACAATTTTGTAATAATATTAAATTAGGAGTATTAAGTATTATTCCTTCATTTGCTTTTAATGGTCCTGGACAAGCAAATCCAACACCTTTTATTAAATTATCACCCGCAAGTTTTTTTATTTGGCTAATTATCCCATTTAGAAGTTCTTCAGTTGTATTAAATTCAGAAATATTATTTTTGGGTGATATTAATTCTAATTCATATTTATCATTAAATAATGCAGATGAAAAAGTAGTTCCACCAATGTCAGTTCCTATAAGATATTTATTTTCCAATTACTTTAAAATACCATTATTTATCATCATATAGAAAATCATATATTAATAATTCAACATTTGATTAAATCCGTTTCAAAGAAGTAATTTAATACACTTTTTAAAGGGTATATTAATGAAATTTATATATATATTTCTCATTTTAGTTTCTGTGAATGCGTGTACTAACAATACGATTGGTTCAGCAGAAGTCCAAGAAATTGATTATGTTGAATTTTCTCAATTAGAAAATTATAATAATGGTTCTTGGTTTGAGGTAACAGGTTATATAAAAAATATTGATTCAACGTGGACCATTCCATCGGCATGGTATATTGAATGTCAATTTTATTCTGATGAAAGTATGTCACTAAAGCTTGGCGGAGAAAATACGACGGTATGGATTCCACTGGAACCTCACCAATCTACAATTTGGACAATTAGATGGCTCCCCGGCGTAAATTCAAATATAAATATTTCTGATTATCCCGATTGGACTTATGGTGATCTAAGGGCGTATATAAAATAATGGTACAAGCAATTTTAGCATATATTGTTATTTTTTTAACTCTATTTTTTTCTTCGGTAAGCATTTCATTCACTATGCTTAAATTTCAGACTAAACCTCCTCAAACTTCTAAATATAGAATATTACAACAGAAAAGAGTTATCAATGGATTATTAAGAAATTTTAATAATATATCCTCTTCACACAAATCAATTCACAGAAGTTTAGAATTAAAAAAAATAAAATTAGAAAACGAAATTCTAATAACGGATTCACTTTTAAATGAAATGGAATTAAACCAAAATAGACTTGATCGTCATGAAAAAATATTATATTCAAATGATAATAAATTAGCTAAAATGTTAAAATGAAAAATGTGTTTTTATTTTCTATAATATTTCTTTCGATAAATTTATATTCTCAATGCAATGGGTGTAATAAAAATAATCAGAAATTAGATATTTGGGATATTCAATATTCATGCAATCAAAAATTAACATCATATGATGAATGTAATAATATTACCGATGTATTAACCGAATCTATTTCAATTGCTAAAACGGGTGAAGAGTTATTAAATATTGGTTTACAAAAATGGAATAATAATGAACTTTCATTTTTTGCGTTATTTGATAATCGATACAAATTTAACCTAGAACAATTCACTAAATTTAAAAATCTAAACCATTTACTTTTAAAAGGAATTAAAATAACTGATAATAATTTCAAGAAAAAAATTAAATTAAATGGTGAATATATATTGCTTATTCGAAATCAACTTTCAATTCCTTTATCTCAATTGGAATTTTCAAAAAAATTAAAATTTGTATCTTTAGATGAAAATCATTTAACGGGAGAGGTTTCTGAACAATTTTTTAATAATCCAAAACTCATTAATTTATCAATTGAATATAATAAATTATCTGGCCATTTACCTGTGGATTTAAGTGGTGCAAAAAAGTTGAAATTTTTCACACTGAATAATAATAAAATAACAGGTGCTGTGCCAGAGTCTATTTGCGAATTAGCCGACTTAAAAGTACTTCATTTGCAATATAATGAACTCGATAAATTGCCAGAATGTATATGTGAGATGAAAAAAAGATCAATTGATATTGAATTATATGGAAATAAATTCTGTGAAGAAATTCCTAAATGCATTGAAGAATCAATCGGGTTTCAAGAATGTTTTTAAATTATATCTTTAATTATTTATCTCTCTAAATTTTAGTTGAAACTATTTTAAATTGACCTTTATTCACATATATAAAGATATAGCACAATTCAAAAAATCATTTGATATTATAACAAATAAATTCCATTATCCTATTGCTATATTTTTATGTACATTAATATCTAAATCGAAGGCGACCCCCAATTTTATAACTTTTATCAGTATTGTTTTTGAGCTTTCTGCAATCAGTTTAATCTGTATTAATTTTTCTCTTTATAAATATTTTATTGTGATACTATTTCAACTGGGATGGATATTTGATTTAATGGATGGAATGTTAGCTAGATATAAAAAACAGGGCTCATACCATCCAACAAATCCTTCCATTAAGGGATATTATTTAGATGCAGTTTCTGATCATGTTTTAAAGTTTATGGCAATTGGAGCATTGGCATATCAACTTTCTAGTACCTTTTCATGGGGATGGAAGTTAAGTTTATTATTTATTGTAATCCATGCTATTACTCAGACTGAATATACGATTCGCAATTTAATTTTAGTTAAAACACAGCAAGATAAACCTGAATTATCAAGACGAACGGGGTCTATTGTAGAATCCACTGTACTATTATTTAATAATATTTATTTATTCTATATTATATTCCTGCCAATTGATCGCATTGACTTATTATTTATTTGTTTTGGCATAGGTGAAATTATTTTATTTATTAAAAGAAGTTTAAAGTTTTGGGTTTCAGTAAATTGATTCATCTTGAAAAATAATATATAATGTTTAGACAATTTAATAACCGTCCTATTTTAATCGTGGGCTTACCTCGATCTGGTACATCATGGCAATTTAATGTATTAAGTCAATCCACCACATTTTATCCAATATTTGAACCAGATAATCGAAAAATAAATCCATTTTCACATTATTACTTGGAAGATAATCACCGCTTTCCTGTTGATGGAGGAAATAATGAATTATTTATGAATTATTTATGGCTAAATATTTTTACAGCTAAGTGGAAAGAAGGGTATATTCATCGTGTTTTAAAATTTTTATATTTAAAAAATAATGATTGGATGGAATATAATATTCAAAAATATTGTGGTTATAAAATTCCTAAAAATGATATGATTCGATATTTAGAATATAATTTTTCTCAAATTATTTTACCAAATAAATACATAATAAAAATATTTGAATATTTTTCGAAAATAAATATAAAAAATAAAATTCCATTGATAAAGTCAGTTCACTGTATTCGCCAATTAAATTGGATGCAGAAAAATTATAATCCTAAAATTGTCATAATTACTCGAAAGTTACCAAATTTAATCGCAAGTTTTTTAAGATTAAAAATGCCTGACTCATTAAGAGGAATATCAGCTTCACCTCTATTTAGAAATAAAGTAGATAAAATAATTAAAAATGATAATGAACAGAATGATTTTATTTTTCATTCAATAATTATTCAAGCGTGCGAGCTACTCACAGACCTTTTAAGCTATCATAATCTAAAAAACGATTCGGTGCTTGTCAATCATGAAAAAGCATGTGAAAACCCCGTTTTTCATTATAAAAATCTATTTAGTGATTTAAATTTAACATGGAACAACTCCATTGAAAAATATATTGAAGGAGAAAATAAAACCGGAGATGGATTTATACCCCAGCGGAGAGCAGAAGATGAACAGATTCGATATAAAGATCAACTTTCACATTCTCAATTAAATTTAATTAAAGAATATGCTGAAGTGTATAATCTTGTTAGCTATATATAATTTATAAATGAAAAACATATCTATCTCAAAAAAGTCAATTTTATTTATTACTCCATATTTTCCGTCTGAATTTTCAGGTCATGCAGGTGCACAACTTATATTTAGAAATTTAATTATATTATCTAAAAATTATAATATTTTTTTAATTTCATTTATTAATTCGAATGAGTTAATGTATCTTGATATTTTAAAAGAGCATGGAATAAATATTTCATATATTATTTTTAATCGAAATTCAAAAAAACTTACCACAAATTTCATGAATTTTATTAAACATTTTTCTGCATTATTACAATCATTTTTATTTTTTAAACCATTTTTTTTAACAAAATATAAAAATAAAAACTTTAAAAAAATAGTTAATAAAACTATCGCGGGAAATAAAATAGATATCATTCAAATTGAATATAATATTATGCACCATTATTTACCTCAAAATAATAAAATTAAATCAATACTCATGCTACATGATGTATCCACCAAATTATATGAAAGGAGTTATCAGCAAAATAAAAATATATTTGTAAAATCATATAGATATATAGATTACCTAAGGTGGAAATCGGTAGAATTTAAAATAATTAATAAGTTTGATAAAGTTATTTCATTAACTAAAGAAGATAAGCAGTATATTTATAATAAAGTTAATACATCAATCGCTATTGTTCCACCTCAAATTCAATTTGAAGAATGTTCTATTAATAATGGGAAAAATATGAATATAATTTTCATTGGCTCTTATAATCGAGAACCTAATATTAACGCATTAGAAATATTAATTTTTAATATATTTCCCAAAATTCAAGACGAATTTCCTGATTTAATATTAACAATTGTTGGAAAATATTTACCTTTATATTTACAAAAACATATCAATAAAAATGATAATATAATTTATAAGGGGTTTGTAGAAAATATAAATAATGAAATTTCAAATGCTCTTTTAATGATTGCGCCTATTTTTATTGGGGCAGGATTAAAAATGAAAATACCACATGCATTATCTTGTGGTGTTCCCGTAATTACAACATCGGTAGGGGCTGAAGGGATTGAATTAAATGAAAGTGAAGGATTGTGGGTTGAAAATGATATATTGAAAATAATATCATTAGCTATTAATTTGTTAAAAGATAAAAATAGTCTAATTCAAAAAGGTATTTTAGGAAAAGAAAAAGTAAATGAATTATTTTCGTCTAAAGTAATTAATAAAAAAATAGTTTCAATATATGACGAATTATTAAATATTTCATGAAAAATTCAACAAAAATAGCAAAAGAAGCAGGAATAAATATTGCAGGTGAAATGTATGGAGGGGTGGCCCGATTTGCATTTATTGGTATTCTTGCTCGGTTTGTTGGACCTGAGTTTTTAGGGATTTATTCTATTGGGAATGCGATCACACGTATTTTTGCTGTATTAGGAATTGCAGGATTAGATAAAGGTATACTGCGATTTGTAAGCTATAATCGAGGTGAAAATGAAAAAGAATTAATTAAAAAATGGATTAATGTAGCACTTAAGTATTCAATATTATTTGGGATTATTGTATTCATTCTACAATTTGTACTTTCATCAAAAATTACGCTTTTATTTTATAATGGAAATATTCATATTCAAAATATAATCCAACTGTTTGCATTCATTTTACCATTTTCTATATTAAGTGGTATCGCCGCTCATAGTACTCAAGGATTTAAAATTTTAAAATATAAAGTGATAACAATTCAAGTTATTCAACCTACAGCATTATTAATAATCCTTTTTACATTATATTATTTTAATTATACTTTATTTCATCAAATAACATATCCTTTAATTTTTGCAGAAATTATTGGGTTTATCGTAATGTTTATATTTTTACAACGCATAATGGTAGTAAAACCAAATGATGTAATAAGACAACCTCTAGATAGTGAAATTATAAAATTCTCATTTCCACTTATGTTGGTCGGTTTATTAGGTATGATGATGCATTGGATTGATATTTTAATGTTAGGGTATTATTTAAACCCAGAAGAAGTAGGTATTTACCAGCCTGCTGTACGAACAACTGGAATTATTCGTTTATTTTTAGTATCATTCACTGGCATATTTACGCCCATGATGTCAGAGCTAATTGCCAATAATTTAATAAAAGAAATGAAAAATATTTATCAATTAACAGCTAGATGGATGCTCACTCTCTCATTGCCATTTTTTATAATAGCTCTAACTCGATCAGAGCAAATTATGAATTTATTTGGAACGCAATTTATTATGGGAGCAAATATTATTGCTATTTTAATGGTCGGGATGCTGTTCCAGGCAATTGGAAATCCTGCGGGGTCCACTCTGGTTATGGCGGGCAAAACTAAATTAGTACTTTTTAATACTATTTTTGTTGCAATATTGAATATTGGAATCAATATATATTTAATTCCAAAACTAGGATTAATTGGAGCAGCATGGGGGACGGCAATATCATTAATTATTCTTTGCATTGTACGAATTATACAAGTTTGGAAATATTATAAAATACAACCATTCGGTTTTAATATTTTAAAAACTATCTACAGTGGAATTATTTTATATATAATATCTTTATATTCATCTGAATATTTAAGTCATATCAATTATTTCTTAAATTTATGTATTAGTTTTAGCGTATTAACTATTTTATATATGTTTTTGCTATATTTATTTAAATTAGAAAGAGAAGATTTAGAAGTGATTGATTCAATAAAATTAAAATTTAAAGGTTTACAAGGTTAATGTCAAATTATCAAAAAATTATTATATCAATTTCAATCATACTTTTGTCTCTAACATTTACTTTTAAAGATGTAATTAGTGGAAACAATGTATTCGCAACTCCAGACTCACAATCTGCATCATCTGTAGGGAAAGGAATGGAAACATATAAAGCTGAAAATGGAGAATATCCAAAATGGAATCCATGGATTTTTTCTGGAGTTCCATCTACTCATTCACTTCAGCATGTTTCTCGCTTCTACCCACCCAATTTTGTTTTAAAACACCTAAACGAAATTGGCATGCCTGGATTTATAAATTATTTATTACATTTTATATTTGCAGGTTTTGGATGTTTTTTAATATTATACAAACGGAAAATAAGTTATTGGGCTTCAGTTTATTCAGGGGTATCCTTTGCTCTCATGCCATATTTAATCACTATGATTGTTCATGGGCATGGCTCTCAAATGATGACTTCTGCTTATATACCATGGATTTTTTATGCATTAGACCGACTAAGAGAAAAAATAAATATTAAAAATACTTCAATTCTATCCATTTTAATCGGATTCCAATTATTGCGAGGCCATGTTCAGATTGCTTATTTCACATGGCTGATTATTGGTGTTTATATTTTATTTTACTATATTACAGGTTTATTAAATAAAAATCAAAAAGTATCTTCTAAATTTTATCTTTACTCATTCATTGCGTTAACCATCGGTTTTGGAACTGCTGTTCAATTATATTATCCTGCACATTCTTATTCTAGTTTTTCAATTAGAGGAGGTAGTGGGGGAGGTACTGGCTTCGATTATGCTACTGCGTGGTCATTCAGTTTCGGTGAAATGTTAACTTTTTTTAATCCTAATTATTATGGTTTTGGAAGTGCTACATATTGGGGAAATATGCCTTTCACTGATTACCCTAACTACATGGGAATACTCACAATTACACTTATGTTTATCGCAATATTTAATATTCGAAATACAAAAATAGGAATATTATTTTTTATTTGGACTGCATCTCTAATTTTATCATTTGGACACAACACTCCAATATATAAATTGTTTTATAATTACTTTCCATTTTTCAATAAATTTAGAGTCCCTGCAATGTTTTTGATTCTTTTGCAGTTTAGCACTGTAATATTAGCCGGATTAGGTTTAGATTTTTTATTTAAAAATATATCCAAATGGAAAAACAATCTAAAATATATTTCCATCTCAATTTTTATTATAATTTTTTCATTTTTTACAAAAGGCTCGTTATTATCTAATTCTGAGAAATCTCATAATTTATTAGATAAAATTAGATTAGAAATGATTACTGATGGAGCATTTAGTGCATTAGGAATATTATTAATTGCTTTAATTTTATTTTTCTTATTCTATAAAAAATTCATTAATGAAAAGATGATAGGAATTGGAATATTAACTCTTTTAATTATTGATTTATATCCTGTAAACAATGAAATTATTCATCCAAGTCAAAAATTTACTCAATCTCAATTAATGATGTCTTCGAGGGATTATAAAAAATTACAAAAAAATGATGATATTATTAATTATTTACAAAATGATAAATCTAATTTTAGAATTCTTCCGTTACCTCCATTGCTAAATGATAATCGGTGGGCAGGATTTCAAATTGAAAATGTAGGGGGGTACCATCCTGCAAAATTGCAAAATTATCAAAACATGATGACAGATGTTGGTTTTAATTCACCCGGTTTTCTACACATGTTAAATGTAAAATATTTAATCAGTTTAAGTCAAATAAATCATCCTATGTTTACCGAGGTATTCATTGGAAACCTAAATCATCAAGGAAATTCAAAAAATACATTTGTATATTTAAATGAAATGAGTACAAATAATATTATGTTTCCTCACTTTATTGATAATTATACAACACATAATGAGCTTGTGAATTATTTAAAAAAACCAACATACTCACCAATAAATACAGTTTATATTAATAATAGTAATAATATAATTAATGGTGAAAATGGAATTGGTATTTTACAAAAATATTCAAAAAGTGCTGATTTAATCTCAGCGACTATAAATATGGATAATGCAGGTTTAATTGTATTCAGTGAAATCTTCTACCCAAATGGGTGGGAGTGTTCTGTAAATAATGAGGTGGTAGAAATTATGGAAGTTAATGGATTATTAAGAGGGATTTATTTAAATAAAGGACTGAGTGATATTAAAATGATTTTTAAGCCTAATGATTTAAAAATTAGTAGAATTATTTCATTATGTTCATTTTTTATAATCGGTCTTGGATTTTTCTTTGCCTTATTTAAACCTAAAAAAAATGATTAAACAAAATTATAAATTACTTTTAGTGTCCTTGGGTTTAATTATAATATTAATTACATTCAGTTTAAATCACTATCTCATTTCCGAAATTAGAAATGATGCAAGAACTCAAATTGAACAAATTACAAAAATATATTCTGAAAAAGTAAATTCAAGTAATGTGGAAGAATTAACTGTAATTTTAGAAGTATTACTTCCTTCAATTACTTTTCCTTTAATAATTACGACAAATGATGAAATTTATGCCGTACGAAATATTAATATACCTCCAAATACTCCTAATTATAAAAAACAAGTATCAAAAATTATTAATAGAATGGACTCATATTTTACTCCAATCCCAATAGAATGGAGCTCTAATTCTTTTAGCTTGGTTCATTTTGGTGACCCTGATTTAATTCAAAAAATTCAATGGATACCGTATATTCAAATAGGAATATTAGCTATATTTATTTCTTTAATTTTATTTACTTTACACTTAATAAGTAATCATGAAAAAGATAAATTATGGGTTGGAATGACTCGAGAGACAGCACATCAGTTAGGAACTCCAATTTCTTCATTATTAGGTTGGATTGATTTATTGCGAGATGAAAAAATAGACTCTCAAGTAATTAATTCAATGAATTTAGATATTCATAGACTTAAAGAAATAGCTGATAGATTTTATAAAATAGGCTCTAAACCTAAATTTATTGAAATAGATTTAATGGATCTATCAATTGAAATTTGCGAATATATTAAAAATAGACTTCCTTCAAATACAGAAATGAAATTAAATGTTATAGGTGATCATATTCATATTATGGGTGCAAAAACATTAATTGGATGGGCTATTGAAAATTTATTAAAAAATTCCATTGATGCTTGTAAAGATATAAAAGGTGATATTAAAATTAATTTAAGTATCGAAAACGATATGGCAATACTAGATGTAATTGATAATGGCATGGGGATAAAAAAATCTGAATGGAATAATATTTTTTCTGCTGGATTTAGCAAGAAAAATAAAGGATGGGGTTTAGGATTAAGTTTAACGAAGAGAATTATTGAAAATATTCATCTGGGTAAAATAGGAGTTTTAAAATCCGAGGCTAACAATACTATTATAAGAATTAATCTACCATTAAATAATTTAATAAAATAATATATATGACAAATATTGAATACCTATTATTATGTTTTTCAACTTTATTCAGTTTGGTTAATCCATTGGGATTTCTACCAATTTTTCTCGCACTTACTGACAAATATGATAAATCCCAACGAATTACCGCATTAAAAAGCGGTATCATTACAGCAATGCTAACATTAATAATCTTTTCAATTCTTGGGACTGCAATATTTACTTTTTTTGGAATTACAATTGAAGCATTTCAAATAATGGGTGGTATAATCTTCTTTAAAACAGGTCAAAGAATGCTCGAAGGAAATATTGGTAAAACAAGAACTTCACCTATTGAAGAAGAGGAAAATCTAGAGAAAGATAATATTGGTATAAGTCCTCTTGGAATACCAATTATTGCAGGTCCAGGCGCCATAACAGCTACAATGGTATTGACGGGAAAAACAGGAAGCAATGAACATTTAGTTATTTTAATAGCATCCATTATTTTCGTTTTAATTGTAACTTACCTAACTTTTTTATGGGGAGAGACATTAATTAATAAATTAGGACAAACTGGTTCAAAAATTATTCAAAGAATAATGGGACTATTATTAATGGTAATTGCAATTCAATTTATTATCACCGGTTCAGAAACGGTATTATATCGCATTTTAAATTAATATATTTGAAAACTTTTGTTTATCTATATTTTTTAATATCATGTAGCTGTTATTATGACAATTATATTAGTCCATCTGTACAAATTATTGAGGGCACACTTCCAATATTAATTACAATTCCACACGATGGAAATAAAATTTTAAACTATGTACCAATTCGAAAGGATACTTTATTAAATTTTAATATTAAAAATGATCTTCATACTAAATCAATAGGGTTGGATATTGCAAATGAACTTTACTCGCTTACAGGTAAATCACCAACTATTATTATAAATAATATTCACCGTAAGTTTGTTGATTTAAATAGGGATTCAAAGTCAGCTTATAGTAACACAAGAACCAAAATAATATATAATAATTATCATAAATTCATTCATAAAGAAATAAAAAATAAATTGATTAAGAATGAATCGGTTCTATTATTAGACCTACATGGTTTTTCCTGCGACACAATAGATGTTTCGCTTAGTACTCGAAATCATAAAACATTATATAATAAAAATGAATTTGATTTAATATTTAAATCATCTTCCGGAATTTATAAATCTCTATTAAATAATAATTTTATAACTAAAATTAATAATCCATTCTATGGAGGATATACAATAAAAAATATTTCTACTAAGTTTAATAAAAATTTATCAGCAATACAAATTGAACTTGGGAATAAAATTAGATTTAATAAAAATGAAAGAGAAAGGTTTGTAAAACTTATCTCAAAAAGTTTAAAATATTATATCGAGACAAAAGAGTAGAAGTATATTAAGAGGTCAATATATTACTTTACTTAATATATATTATCGGCATAATGTTGGAATATTCACCATTCGTCCATAATTGAACAAAATATCCTCCGCTTTGTAGATTTTCAGGTTTTAAATGTATATTTTGATTACCCGCCTGTAAATTAAATTTTACTCTATCTAATGTTTGACCTTTTAAATTAATAATATTAACGATTACATTTCCGCTTACAGGATTAAAAAAATTAATATTAAAATCTGGGTTAAATGGATTTGGATAAATCTTATTTATTTTAAAACTTTTATTTAATATTTTATTATCCACATTGTCCAAGCTAACACATTCACCAATTTTAAATTTTAAATTAATTGGAGGATTGACAAATTGTGTAAACCAAAAAGTTAAAGTATCTTCTATTGTAATATTGTAATCAGTATAATTATGTTTAATTATATAATTACAGTCAGCCCAAATTTCATCATTAATTAAATAGAATGATACTTTTCCTGGGATCTCTGCATTAAATTCCATATCCCATTCTTGATAGTTATTTTCCAAAAAATTATCATCTTTATTGCGAATATCTTGAGTGAACTTCGTTGCGCCAAAATTATTATCCCAGCAATCACCAGCACCTATATCGTAATGCGGAAAAGTTAATCTACACCATCTTTGTATTTCAACGGGTGGCTCTATAACATCAAAATCAGTATCATAACAATCCGATGCAATATCAGAAAATCCAGCAAAATTAAAAGAATCATAAGTAAAAAAAGATGAATCAATTAAAGTTGGACTTATCCAGCTCATATTCATTTCATATCTTGCAATTATTTGTACTTTTGAAGTATGTTGTGAAAATGTAATTGAAATAAATATAAAAAATAAAATATATTTAATATTCATTCATTTCGCCATATTGGTTTTCTTTTCTCATTAAAAGCTTTAAGTGCTTCTTGCCTATCTTTTGTTCCTAATGTTTCTAAATATGCATTCCTTTCAACTTCTAGTCCCTTTTTTAAGTTTAATCTAAAACTATTATTGATAGATTTTTTTGCTGAATTTATTGCAATTGGAGCATTTTTTTTTATTTCTCTCGCTAATCGTATAGAATTATCTAATGGATTTATTGAAATTTCATCTATTAGGCCAATTTCTAATGCTTTTTGCGAATTAATTATGTTTGCAGTATAGATATATCTTTTTGCATTTGACAGGCCAATAATTTTAGGCAACCGATATGTTCCACCTGCACCAGGGATAATTCCTAAACCTGTTTCAGGAAAACCGATTTTAATATGTTGTGATGCAATTCTAAAATCACAACACAGTGCTAATTCAGCACCGCCACCAAGTACTGCACCGTCTAATGATGCAATTACAGGTATATTCATATTATCAATTTTATTAAATACATTATTTAAATTATCTAAAAAATGAATCGTTTCTTGGTGAGTAAATTGACTTCGCTCTTTTAAATCAGCACCTGCACAAAAATGTTTTAATTTGCTTGAAATTATTAAACACCTTGCATTGTGATTTTTAATAATTAAATTAATTGAAGAATTAAACTCTCGTAGAAATTGAATTGATATTGCATTCACGGGTGAATTATTAAAAGATAGTACATAAATATTATCTTCAATTAATTCTACATCAATAAGATTATTTTTCATCTTTGTTATATTAAATGATTTGGAACATCTAATTTTAATAATAACATTGCTTGACCATGTGTTTTTCCCTGTGCATCGTTAATCAAGGTTTCGGAGCCACCACCACCCAAGCTATCACCTAAAATAAAATTTAATGCAAAAATATTATCTAATTCATATCTGATTATTTCACCTTTTGCAATTGATTTAAAATGGTTTTTTATTAATTCTACAGTAATATTTCGTTTTGCCCATTGATAAATCTCCTTATTCTTAAATAATATTCCTACATTTGAACTTGGTCCTTTATCTCCAGACCTTGCATTGGCTATTTGTTTTAATTCAATTAACATTATTATCCCTTCTCTGTTTTTATTATACTAACAGTTGTTTTAATTAAGTTTTTAGGGATTAATGTCGGCCAATATGCAACAATTGGTTGAGCTTTTGGTCTTCCTCCAGAAAAACCTGTAATTCCGGGAGGACCATTCGTAATTACTGGAGCTAATTCTTTACCAAATCGATTAACTTTTTCTTTATTTTTATCTTTAACTCCGAGCCTTAAAACTACTTCATTTATATTTTTTGAAATATCAACAATATCTTTATGACATGAATTTACTCCTAAAAACTCAGTCTGTGTATCTTCATAAACGCAATTTGCATTTTTAAGTCTTTCCCATATAATTTCGGCAGTTTTTTTTGCCTTTTCCATCGCATCTGGACCTGAAATAGTTAATTGCCCTGATGCTTTATAGCCAGCAAAATAACTTATTGCAACTTTATATGTATCTGTTTCTTTAAATCCTTTAACATTTGAAATATGTACTCTATTATGACCTAAATCTTCTAATTCGAAAGATGTAAAGTCAACACATACATCTGGTGATATATATTTTTGTGGATTCCCCATTTCATATAAAATTTGTTCACAAACAGTTTCTCTATTTACAAGCCCGCCACTTTGATCTTGTTTTGTAATTATAAAATCGCCAGTAGAATTAATTTCGACAATAGGGTATCCAATATTAGCTAGGTCTGGCACTTTCCACCATTTTGAATAATTCCCCCCTGTACATTGTGCACCACATTCAAGTACATGCCCTGCAAGTGTTCCGGATGCTAATCTATTTATATTTTCTTTTACCCAACCAAATTCATAAATTGTTGGACCTAAAACAAGTCCAGGATCAGATACTCTCCCCGCAAGAACAATTTCTGCTCCCAATTCTAAAGCTTCAGCAATTGGAAAACTATTAATATATACATTTGCAGAAGTTACTTTTTCTCTAATTCGATCAAAACTTTCACCTGTTTCTAAATTTTCAAACGTAACCCCTTGAGAAATAAATTGATCAATTTTATCAAAGATATCATCTCCTTCAATAATACCAATTTTTAATTTATGTCCTAATTTATTTGCAACCTGAACTAATTTCTCGCTACAACTTTTTGGGTTTACTCCTCCTGCATTTGATATAATTTTAACTGAATTTTCTTTTATTATATTTAAAGATGATTCAATCATTTCAACAAAATCTTTTGCATATCCAGCGTCTGGATTCTTTAATTTTTGTCTTTGCATTATTGACATTGTAACTTCAGCGAGGTAATCTAACGTTAAATAATCAATATTTCCATTTTTCAATAGTTGAATAGGGGCATCAATAGAATCCCCCCAAAAACCTTGACCATTTCCGATGCGTGTTATTTTTGAAATCATACTTGTAATACTCCAAATTTAGGTTCAGGAAATTTAGTTTGATGACTAACAATTTCCAGCGATTTAATTAATGTTTTTCTTGTTTCTTCTGGAGCAATAATTTCATCTACCCACATTCGTGCAGCTCCAAATTTAATATCTCCTTGTTTATCATACTTACTTTTAATTTCATTATATAATTTTGTTTTGTTTTCTTCACTTATATCCCCCATTTTTGACAATTTAATTTGTAATAATGTTTTTGCAGCTTGACTCCCACCCATTACTGCAATTTTAGCTGAAGTCCATGCATACATAAAGCGAGAATTATAAGCTCTTCCCGACATCGCATAATTACCTGCCCCATAAGATCCTCCAATAACGATTGTAATTTTAGGAACAATAGAATTAGAAACTGCATTTACTAATTTTGCTCCATCCTTTGCAATCCCCCCCCATTCTGAGTCCTTTCCAACCATAAAGCCATTTACATCATGAATAAATATAAGTGGAATTCTATCTTGATTACAGTTCATAACAAATCTTGCCGTTTTATCTGCGGAATCAGAGTAAATTACACCACCCATTTGTAATTCTCCAGATTCTGTTTTTTGGATTTTTCTTTGATTTGCAATAATACCAACATTATAACCGCCAATTTTAGCATTGCCACACATAATTGTTTTACCATAGGATGCTTTAAATTCATCAAACTGGCTATCATCAACAATACGAGCAAGAATTTCTTTTACATCATATTGCCCTGGGTTTTCAGGATTAAAGAAAGCATTTAATTCATTTATCTCATATTTAGGCTCTTTAAACTCACTCGCAATAAATGCTCTGTTATTAGAGAAATTTATATAACTTAGTATTGATTTTATTCTATTTAATGCACTGATATCATCTTTTTCATGATAATCAGTTGTACCACTTATTGAGCTATGTGTATTTGCCCCTCCTAATGTTTCTTGATCAATTTCTTGACCAATTGCAGCTTTTACTAAGGCAGGGCCTGCTAAAAACATACTTGCACCTTCAACAATAATATATTTATCACACATAACCGGCAAGTATGCTCCTCCTGCAACACATGGACCCATCACTGAAGCAATTTGAGTTATTCCCATTGCAGACATTCGTGCATTATTATAAAATATTCTGCCAAAATGATTTTCATCTGGAAATACTTGCTCTTGAAAGGGTAAAAATACACCTGCACTATCAACAAGATAAATGATTGGAAGATTATTTTCTAAGGCAATTTGTTGTGCTCGAAGTGTTTTTTTTAAACTAATTTCAAAATATGCTCCCGCTTTTACCGTTGCATCATTTGCTACAATAACAGCTTGTTTCCCATCAATTAATCCAATGCCAATAATAACACCCGCAGACGGAGGAGAACCAACTTCATTATACATTTCCCATGCTGCAAAAATACCTAATTCTAAAAATTCGGAGTTATTATCTATTAAATAATCAACTCGTTCTCTTGCTGTCATTCGGCCTTTTTTATGCTGTCTTTCTATTGCTTTTTCACCACCACCTAATTTAATTTTTTTCTGATGATTTCTAAACTCTAAATTTAATTTTTTAAAATTAGAATTATATTCATTGAATTTTTCTTGATTAAGCTCGGATATATTTGTTCCAATATTAGCCAATTTCTTCCCAAACCCCCATTTTTTCATATTTTTCAATTCTATTTTGAATTAATTCTTCAATTGATAATTGAGATAATTCTTCAACTGTAGATAAAATATAATTTTTAACATTTAAAACAATTTCATCAAAGTTATGGTGAGCGCCACCTAATGGCTCTTTAATAATATTATCACAAACACCTAATTCTTTTAAATCCTGAGCTGTAACTTTCATCGCATCCGCCGCTTGTTCTGCCCTAGAAGAATCTCTAAATAATATAGAGGCACACCCTTCAGGAGAAATAACAGAGTACCATGTATTTTCAAGGCAAACAATTTTATCAGTAACTCCAATTCCCAAAGCTCCACCAGATGCTCCTTCGCCAATTACGATACTAATTGTCGGTACTTTCAGTATTGACATTTCAAATAAATTTTTTGCAATAGCTTCAGCTTGCCCTCGCTCTTCTGCTCCTAAACCTGGATATGCACCAATTGTATCAATAAATGTTATTATAGGAATATTAAATTTTTCAGCTAATTTCATAACTCGTAATGCTTTTCGATATCCCTCTGGTCTCGGCATACCAAAATTTCTATATAATTTATCTTTTGTAGTTTTGCCTTTTTCTTGAGCAATAATCATAATATTTTGATTATTTATTTTTGCTATGCCTGCAATTATAGCTTTGTCATCTGAATAATATCTATCTCCATGTATTTCTATCCATTCATCTGAAATTGCATTAATAAAATCGGATGAATGCGGTCTCTTTGGATGCCTTGCTAATTGAACTCTCTCCCATCTTGATAAATTTAAATAAATCGTTTTTTTCAAATTTTCAAATTTTAAATTTAATTGTTCAATTTGTGAGGATATATCCATTCCTGTTTTAATAGATGTACTTTTTAAAGTTTCTATCTTATCTTCTAAATCTTTTAGAGGAGCCTCGAAGTCTAATAAATATTTTGTCATTTAAATTTTCAACATTGATTTTAATATAATTTCTAAATCAAATAATAATGATTGATTTTGTATATAATATTCATCAAAGAGATTTAAATCTCTTTTTTTATTTGGAGATTTTATGTGCCCTAATCCAGTTAACCCTGGTTTAAACATTAAATTAGGACTACTAAATTCAGTGCTAATTTGCCTGCAACCAACAAAACTTATATCACCATTTAATATTGAATATAATGTAGGGATATTACGAATAAGAGATATTGAAGAATTAAAATATTTTAGGTTCAATTGAGTATTTCTATCACCCCAAATTGATTTCAAATTTAATGGGAAAATAAGATATAAAAAAAACTGGAACGGAAGAGTTGTAATTATTAAGGTAAGTGAAAAAAGAATATCAAATACTCTTTTCGATTTTAAATTAAAACCTTCAAATAAAGGGATATCTAAATCAATTAATTTTATCAATCCTAGTTCTGTTGTTATTCCCTTGCCAATTAACATATTTTCATTTGAAGAAACATATTTCACTGAAACATTTAACCCTTTAAGAGATTTAAATAAATTAATTAAGAAATTACCAGAATATATTTTTTCAGGAATTATTAATTCATTAATATTGTGTTTCTGAATTATTTCTGTTAAATCCTCCTCTCTGCCAATAATTTTAACATCGGTATTCGAGTTATTTGAATCTAAACCAAAATCAATATGGCCAATTAAATTAAAATCAATTGACGGGCTATTGATAAGTAATTCTCCAATTAATTGAGAGTCCTTCCCTATACCAAATACGGCAATATTTTGTGTAAATAATGGAGAGTGTTGTGAAAACCGAGTTCTTCTATTTTTATATAATAAAATGGCAATCACTCGCCATGCAGGAATAAAAATTCCACATATTAGTGATGATAGGATTAACACCACTCTTGAATATGCAATTATTGAAATATAATAAACAAAAACGGTTGTTATAAAAAAAGTTATTAAACATACAGCAAAAGAGCGACCATAAGATGTTAATCTTTTTGAATAAATTTTAAATTTTAGAGCTGTAAAAAACCAAACAATAAAATAGCAAATTATAAGAGGAAAATGTTTGATTAATAATGAATAATCAAATTGTATGTTATAATTGAAATAATACCATGTATATATTGAAAACAAAAATGAATTCATAATAATTATTGTATCTAATGTTAGTGATATTATCTTTAAACTATTTTTCTGAATGTATGAATTTAATAAATGTAATTTAATTCCAACTCGAATAAATAACCATGAAATCGGCCAGAATTTAAATTTATGGCTATGTTTTTTAAAAAAGAAAGTCATTGATTTATGGAATATACGTATAGTGTCAAATGGTGCATATTTATGACTTTCACCTTTATAATGAATTATTATTGCCTTTGGGATAAATAAAATTTTATATCCAGCATCTTTCACTCTTGTACAAAAATCAGTATCTTCAAAATACAAGAAAAATGATTCATCAAACCCATCCATTTGCTGATATATATTTTTATGAAACATCATGCACGAACCACTTACGGCATCTACTTCGGTAATTTCATTTTCATTACTAAATGTATTATTATATTTACCAAACAATTTAGACTTAGGAAATAGCTTATCTAATCCGAGTAATTTTGAGAATCCAATTAAAAAAGTCGGAAATGATCTTTTTGAAGCAAGCTGTAATGAGCCATCTGGGTTAACAACTTTTGCACCAACAATTCCAGTATTATTGTTATTTACTAAGTACTTATGAAGAATAGCTAATGTTCTATTTTCAACTAATGCATCTGGATTTAACAAGCAAATAAAATCACCCTTTGCAATATCAACACCTTGATTAACTGCCTTGGAAAACCCATAATTTTGTTTATTTTTTATTAGCGTTATTTCTTTAAATTCATTCTCTATCATTTCAGTCGAATGATCAAATGAGTCATTATCAACTATAATAATTTCAAAAGGAATATCGATATTTGAGTTGTAAATAGATTTAAGACATTGTCTTAAATATGATTTCACATTATAACTAATAATAATTATACTAAGCATTACTTTATTCTAAATAATCCTTGTAAACTTAATTTTATCACGACCCAAGCGGCTTCATAAATAATTTTTTTAGTCATTTTAGATTTTCCGACAGTTCTATCAACAAAAATAATTGGAATTTCTTTTAATGAAAAACCATTTCTTAATGACTTTGTATTCATTTCAATTTGAAAAGAATACCCCTCCGATTTAATTAATGATAAGTTGATTGATTTTAACACTTTAGAATTAAAACATTTAAAACCACCTGTTGCATCAATTATTGGTAATCTAATAACTGTTTTTGCATATAAATTAGCAAAATAAGATAACAATAATCGTCTCATCGGCCAATTAACAACATTAACTCCATTGACATAACGACTTCCAATAACGACATCTGACCGTTCAGACTCGTCGAGCAAGCGTGGAATATCTTCAGGATTATGTGATAAATCAGCGTCCATTTGAATAACTTTATCATAATTGTTATCTAATGCCCATTTAAATCCTGTACAATAAGCAGTGCCTAAACCTAATTTTCCTTCTCTTTGAATTAAATGAAGTTTCGAATTATTTGTCATTTCATTTTTTACAATCTCTCCTGTTCCATCAGGTGAGTTATCATCAATGATTAAAATATCATAATTCGAATTTACTGCCCATATTTGGCGTAGCAGTTCCAAAATATTATCTTTTTCATTATAAGTTGGTGATACTATTAACGTTTTTTTATTCATTTATCAGTCGTTTTAATTGATTTAAACAATATTCTAAAGTATAAATATGAGCACCAATTTCATTAGATATTTTACTCACATCTACGTTTGTTTTTTTTGGCCTAACTGGAATTTGATTAAGATTTTCAGAATTAATTGGATGAACCAATGAAGAATCAAAATCAAATATTTCTGCAATTAATTTTGCAAAATCAAACCGCGATATCACATCATCACTTCCATAATGATATATTCCTCTTGCTTTCATAATGATACACTGTCTTATTGCTTGTGAAAATGCAGTTGTCCATGTTGGGTTTGATATTTGATCAATAACTACATTTATTTTATTTTGTTTCTTTAAATTCTGAAATACCCATGATACAAAACTTGCATCAGAATTAATATCATTACCAAAAAGTACATTTGGTCTAAGAATTAAAAATTGTTTATTCGAACCTCTTAATATATTTTCTGCTTCTAATTTAGTTTTTCCATAATATGTTTCTGGGTATGTTGGATTTTCTTCTGTATACCAACCTGAAACACCATCAAATACATAATCTGTTGATATTTGAATAAATAGAGTTTCATTTTTCATTGCACTTAATAAATTTCTAACTCCATTTACATTTATATCGACCGCTTTATCTTTTTCAATTTCACAATAATTCACATCTGTAAAAGCGGCCGTATTTATTATTATATCTGGATTTATTTCATTGCAAATATATTTTATTTCCGATTTATTTGTAATATCAAGCTTAATTTCATTATTATTAAATAAATTAAGATTTGATATATTTTTATAAATTGCTGGAACTACATTATAAAAAGGGCTTAGTTCTAAATAGATAGATCTACCCAATTGTCCATTTGCTCCTGTTAAAAGGATTGTTTTAGACATTAATCAATCTTGCATCCATTTGATTTAAATAAATCTAATTTTTCGGCTAATGCATCATTTTCGAGTGAAAATATTTCAGCACAAAGTATTGCTGCATTTATCGCCCCCGCTTTTCCTACAGCTACTGTAGCGACGGGTACACCTTTAGGCATCTGTACTGTTGCAAGTAATGCATCCATTCCATTCGAGATACCACCAGGCATTGGTATTCCAATTACAGGCAAGGATGAATGTGCTTTAATTGCACCTGCTAAATGTGCGGCCATTCCTGCTCCCCCAATTAAACAACCAAATCCATTTTTTCTGGCATTTTTTGAAAACTCACTCACTTCCTGGGGATTTCTATGGGCAGATAATACATGTAACTCCCATTCAATTCCAAAAAATTTAAAATATGGTTCTGAAGCCATCACTATATCTTTATCCGATATACTTCCAATTAATACCGCTACTTTTTTCATATAATTACTCCTATTTAAATTTATTAATGAATTATTGTGATTATTTAATGATTTAATGTAAAAGTTTTACTATGTTCAAATATTAACTCAAGTTCTTTTAGCATTAATATTTTTGAATTTCCAGGATTATTAACATACCCCGTTACAAATAAAGTTTGTCCTAATTCTTTATTTTCAAAAATAAAACAAATAAATGGTCCACCTGTATTTGATTCAGTATGGCCATAAACACCCTTTAATATTTTATTCCTCTTGCTAATCGACTGTTTTCTATAGAACTCACTTATTTCAATATTGGGCATTGTTTGTAATACTAACGATTCAAATTCCTCCCAATAAATTTTCGATTCATCTTTATTAATTAATGGAAATTCATGAATGGTTATCCATCTATATGGATAAACTCTTCCAATCCATAGAAAGTCTTTACTCAGAGTATCTTTTTTTACTTCAATATAATCCATTGAAATGGGCATATCAAAGCTAAACCAATCTTGAATTTGAGCTATAATTGAATCATTTTTCATTTTTTTTGATTCAGGTTTCCAAATTAATTTTTCTAATTCTGATTCATATTGATTAAATAACCAATTAAAGTTAGAATCTAATATTGTTTCAAAATGAATTGCATCAAATGCTTGAATATTTGAAACTACCTGATTATAAGCATATAAATTTTTTGTTGAAAATAAACTATTATCGTTATTCACCACCTCATTCATTTTATTTAAATATCTATCTAAAGTGGTATCTTTTGGATTTTCTATCGAAAGAAATAAAAGATTTCGATGTTGATGAAATTCATTTAAGTCATTTGCTGTTTTCCATCTAATATTAAATAATGATTCATATTGAGGGCATTGTGCACCTCTTTGATCAAAATATTTATGAATAATTGGAGCTAATAATTCTTTATCTTCAAAAGATGTAAAAACAATTAAATCATTCGATATTCCGACAGCATCTTTTTTAAGATGACATGAAAAAATAATTAAACAAAATAATAAAATTATACTTTTTTGCATATTACCATAATTGTTGAAGCGTTTTTTCTACCATTTATTAGCATATTAAAAATTGTTAAAACTGAAACATATATGCCCTTAATTAAGCTAAAAATTGATTTCTTATGAATACTGAGTAAAATATTATAAAATGAATCCTGAATCATTGAATATTTTTTTGATATTTCAAATCCATTTTTATTTAATAATGATTCTAAGGAAAACATATCAAAGTGATATAAGTGCCTAGGGGCATCATAAGGAGTCCATTTATCATGAAAATATTTTCGTTCTAATGCATCATGATTAGGTACCGCGATAACGAATATACCATTTTTATTTAATAATTTATTTATTGAATTAAATAAATTTTCTAAATCATGAACATGCTCAAGTACATGCCACATCGAAATTACATCAAAAAATTTATTTTTTATTTTATCGATATTAGAATAAAATTTCAAAGATCCTTTATAATTAGAAAAATTGTCTTGTAGGGTAGATGAAAATCCGTTGTTCTGCATATAAATAGCAAACTCACCCTGTCCTCCGCCGATATCTAATAATTCACCCTTATTTTTAAATTTTATTATTCTACCATGTTTAATTTTTAAAGCAACTTTTTGTACTAATTTGTAAATTAAATCATAGAAACTAAAGTTTCTTTTTTTATGTGGATCATAATCTGTATGGGTGTAAAAGTTGGAAATTTCATCAGAATTGGGTCTTGGATTTAAAAAAATAAAACTGCAATTACATTTTACTAATTGAAAATCTTCAATTTCACTTAAGCTAAATCTATCTTTTACTTTAATAAAATTTTGAAATTCACTCCCATCGCAAATTGGACAATTAATTAATTCCATGTTAAGTTATCTCAAAATCTGCAAACGCATTTTGGATATTGACATGTAGGAGTTTAATTTCAATAATATCACCAATATGATATTCATGTTTATACCGTCGTCCGTAAAATGATAATGTAGATCGGTTAAATAAATAATAATCATCAGTCATTGATTTCAAAGAAACAAATCCATCAACAAGAATATCATTTATTTGAACAAAAAAACCTTTAGGGTTGGCACCCGAAATAATACCTTGAAAAACATTCCCGATATAATTATTTAAATATCTCAACTGTTTTCGTTTTACATAATCTCTTTCAGCTCGCATTGCATTTACTTCTAATCGAGATGATTCTTGGGATATATTTTTTGGGTTTTCAATTAAATATGTAGAATTATTTATCATCGATTTTAAAAACCGATGAACAATTAAGTCTGGATATCTACGAATTGGTGAAGTAAAATGACAATAATATTTAAAGCCAAGTCCAAAATGCCCTGCATTTTTATGACTATAATTTGCTTTAGGCATTGCTCGTAACGCTAAATGTTCTAATAACCTTTCCGCTTTTAACCCTTTAATTAGATTAAACATTTTTTTAAGATTAATATTACTTTTTAATAATTTTTTCTTAATATCTTTTGGGATATTAGATCGAAATAATACTTGTTTTAACTCTAATATATCTGTTCTTTTTGGCGTTTCATGATTTCGATATTGAAATCCTTTAAATTTAGCCCCATACTCTTTTGCAATAATTTTATTTGCTAATAACATTAATTCTTCAATCAAATGATGACTTTTTAATATTTTTTTTGGTTTGATTGAAATAGGTATATCATTTTCCCCCATTTCTATTTCAGGTTCCAAAATATTAAAATCAAAACTTCCAGATTGAATTCTTTTTTTTCTTAAAAATTTTGTTATTTTTTCAAATTGTTTAATATCTGTATAATATTCATCATCTTTATCGATATTAACAATATCACTATAACTATACTTTTGCTTTACCTCAATTATAGATTCAACAATGGTATGACTTATTACTTCATATTGCTTATTTAAATTAACAATTAATGATAAAGATAATCTTTTTTCATTTTCTTTTAATGAACAGATACCATTGCTTATTTTTTCGGGCAACATCGGAATACATTGATCTATCAAATAGACGCTTGTTCCTCTTTTAAAAGCTTCAGCATCTAATTTTGTATTCGCCTTAACGATTTCGGCAACATCTGCAATATGGATCCCAATTTCAAATCCATTTTCTGTTTTTTTAATTGAAATAGCATCATCATGATCTTTTGCTGATTCGGGGTCAATTGTAATTACGCGTAAATGGGTAAGATCAATTCTATTTTTTTGATTAATTATATCATTATTATCAATCTTATCAACTTCATCAATTACTTCTTGTGGGAAATCTCTCGCAATTCCATACTTTGAAGTTATTATTTTTAAATCCATTAATGGATTATTTGAATCGCCAATTATTTTAGTAATTCTTACCGGAATATCGCTTGGAGGATTAACCCAATCTACAATTTCTGCTTCCACCCAGCAAAAATCTTCAAGTGGTTTCCCCTGCATTTCTACAATTTTAAACTTTCTATTACATAATTTAATTGAAGGTTCAAGTATATAACGATTATGAAGTTTTTTAACATTCCCCTGAATTAAATTATTGGAACGAGATAGTATTTCTACAATTTCACCATTTATTTTATCTTCAAATTCATATATAATTTTAACTTTTACATAATCGCCATGTAATGCTCCATTAAAATGGCCAGACCCAAGTGAAATCTTTTTATTATCCTCAAAAATAAATCCTCTTCCAGATTTAATTAATTCTAATTTTCCAATTATGAATAATCCTGGCGGTGGAGTCATAAATCTACCCCCATGAACTTTTGTAATATGACCGATATTATTTAAATGTTTTAATGTAGCTCTAAATTGGGGGTATTTATTTTTATGAACTTTTAATTTACTTGCTATTTCTTTTTTCTTAAAAGCAGTATTTGGATTTGATTTTAAAAAATCAAGGATTTTATTTTCTAAATTAGCTAAGATTATTATTATTTAATTTAGAGGATTTAAAAATATAATAACTACCGATCGCTATCATAATTAAAGAAATAATTTGGGCTCCTGAAAGTCCAATAATATACTTTGGATTTAATCGAATAAATTCAATAAAAAATCGAGATATTCCGACCCAAATAAGATATTTGCTAATTTGAATACCACTAATCTGTTTAGCAAATCTATTTTTGTATAAATATAAAAATACAAAGAAATAAGCCAAAGCTTCATAAATTTGAGTTGGATGAACAGGAACGATTGTAGGAGGCAAGCCATTCGGGAATGCAATGCCCCACGGTAAATCTGTTGGCTTCCCATAATCATCTCCAACTAATAAACATCCAATTCGACCAATTCCATGACATAATGCTAAATAAGGTGCAGTCCAATCTGCAACGACTGCCCATTTTAAATTATGCTTTCTAATATATAAAGTAACAGCAATTGTCCCACCAATTAAACCGCCATAAAATACCATTCCCGCTCCAAAATTTTGAATACCTGAAGCAATTTTATCTGGAGTTAATGTAAATATTCCAAAAAATATTTCTTTCAAGCCTTTCAAATTTTCTATACCATGTCCGCTCGATAAGTTTTCTAAAATATAATAAATTTTAGCACCTAATATACCACCAAGAGCAGCATTAAAGGTTAAATCTTCAGCCATCATTGGGTCTTTACCAAGTTGTATCATATCTTTTTTTAATAGATAATTTCCCGTTAAAAATGCGATAACCATCATTAAACCAAACGATGAAATTACAAAACCACCAAATCTAAATATTTCAGGATACATTTATTTTTTCTCCACAATTAGGACAATATTCGTTAGCTAAATTCATATTGATATTTTCTTTGCAATTAGGGCAACTATTTACTTTTTTTAGAATATTCTGTTTACCCTTTGATTTAAATAAAATAAATATTATTAATAATATTAAGATTAATAAAAAGCCGAAACTCAAACTATAATATTTAGTTTTATTAAATCTATCTAATAATTCATTATCAACTTTTTCAACACCATGTTGATCATGATCATGTTCGTGATTATGTTCTTCGCCTTCGCTATGGTTGTGGTCGGCTAATATTTTATCTAGAATTTGAAGCGTTGTTAATGAACTTTCTTTTACATAGCTAAACGAAATTTTCAATTTTTCATTCTTATCTAATTTACTTATTCGTTTTCGATTATATGTTAAATTGTATTCATCGTTAAACTCCTCAGGTTCAACCAATGAGGACTGATATTTTTTTGCACCCAGAGGTCGTTGTAGTACCACATGAAAATCTATTAAATCATCATTTGATTCAAAAATATATTCAAAATTACGCTGAATATCATTATGGGCTAAGTCAACATAAAACTGACAATAATATTGAGAATTAACAATGTTTAATTCGAGGTATCCATTTGTTTTTAATGGAATTTCGACGAGGCCATTTTGGCTATTTTCAGATTGAAATTCAAATATAGATGTAATATCCGATGGTAATTTAATCTCTGTTTTATAAGGTAATAATTTTTCAGGAATATTATATTGTAGCATTACAAGTACACTAGAGTTATCATATTCAGGAAAAAAACCGAAAACAAAATCTAATTTATCAAATTGATTCTGAGAAAAAGAAATTGATAAATAGAATAGAATGGATAATATATTTAATTTTTTGATTATTGTATTCCTTGTATAATTATAAAATCGTAAAAAATATGAGCGATTGCACATATTGCAAATCCTCTAAAATAAAAAATTAATCCCAAATACCCACCGGCTGTAAATCTTAAAAAGAAAGATTTCCATTGAAATGAATCGCCAAAAACACCGACATAGTGAAAGCCACTAAAAACAAGAGAAGATAACAAGAGTAGCGGAATAAATATTGAACCTTTAGTAATTTTAAATATTTTAAAAAATAGAGTTAAAAGTAAACCAATAAAAATAAATCGAAAGATGAACTCTTCAAATATACCTGCCCCAATTGCTAAATACAGCTTCTCAATTGTATTTAATCCTTCTTTTCCAAGAATTAATAAATTGGGAATATTATTAAAAACGATGAATAATATAAAGCCGTAAACAAAGCCTTCGATTATCATACCAAAAAGAATTAATGGATTTATTTCATCCGTCTTAATTATTGACTTACCCTTTAAAAAAAAATAAACAGATAATAATATTAAGCTGATTAGTAATCCAATCCGACCATAAGAACCAAAAAATAAAAATGCCTGCCTCAGCAACACATCTGCACCATTTCTGACTTCAAATGGCATATTAAAATTAACAAGTACACCTAATAATTCATAGCATATTAAAAGTGGAAAGATTAATATAAAATTATAAAAATAATTATGTGTTAATTTAAAATACGGTGAATTAATAATTAATCCTGATCTATTTTTAAAACAGCCAAAAAAGCTTCTTGTGGTATTTCAACATTGCCCACTTGTTTCATTCTTTTTTTACCTTTTTTCTGTTTTTCTAATAATTTTCTTTTTCGAGAAATATCACCCCCGTAACATTTTGCTGTAACATTTTTCCGCAGTGCTTTCACCGTTTCTCTGGCGATAATTTTTGAACCGAGCGTTGCTTGAATTTTAATTTCAAACATTTGTCTATGAATGATTTCTTTTAATTTTTTACATAAACCAGACCCTTGAGTATATGCATTATCTTGGTGTACAATTAATGATAATGCATCCACAATTTCATCTGCAATTCGAACATCTAATTTTTGTAATTTTCCAGGTCTATTTTCAATTATTTCATAATCAAATGAAGCATAGCCTCTCGAGATAGATTTTAATTTTTCAAAAAATTCAAAAATAACTTCACCTAAAGGCATTTCAAAAAATAATTGAACCTTTGTGGTCGTTAAATAATTAGTTGATTTATATACCCCTCGTTTTGAAATACATAATTTCATAATTCCACCAATATATTCAGCAGGGGTAATAATTTCAGCTTTTATATAAGGTTCATTTACGGTTTCAATATCTCCGCTCACCGGCATATCTGCAGGATTATTCACTTTTATAGAATCACCCATTTTGAGATCAACTCGATATTGTACATTAGGAGAAGTTGTTATCAAATTCATATTAAATTCTCGCTCTAATCGTTCCTGGACTATTTCTAAATGTAATGGTCCTAAAAAACCACACCTAAATCCAAAACCAAGCGCAATAGATGTATTCGGTTCATAACTTAATGCAGAATCATTTAATATTAGTTTTTCTAAGGATGCTCTTAACTCTTCATAATCATTTGTATCTACAGGATAAACGCCAGCAAACACCATTGGTTTTATGGGTTGATAACCAGACAATACTTTTGATGCACGGTCATTTTTTACCGTGAGCGTATCCCCTACTTTTATCTTTCTTACATCTTTTAGGTTGGTAATAATATATCCAACATCCCCCGCTTCTAGTTTTTTTACAGGAACTTTATTTAATTTTAAAATTCCAACTTCTGCTATTTCATGTTGAATGGTAGAGTCTGCAAAATATTGAGCCGTCATCCCTTTTTCAATAATTCCATCAAAAACTCTAATATATGGAACCACTCCTCTAAATTTATCAAAAGTAGAATCAAAAATTAATGCTCGAGTTCCTTCATTCATTGAATCTCGTGGATGTGGGATTTTTTCAATAATTGCATCAAAAACAGATTGAATCGCTATTCCAGATTTTGCACTTATTTTTAAAATATCTTCTTCATCACATCCCAATAATTCAATCATTTGCTCCGTTGCTGAATCTAGATCTGCGGCGGGCATATCAATTTTATTTATGACGGGTATTATTTCTAAATCGGCATCTAAAGCCAAATATGTATTTGAAACCGTTTGAGCCTCAACGCCTTGTGCGGCATCTATTAATAATAGTGCACCCTCGCATGCGGCCAGACTTCGTGAAACCTCGTAAGTAAAATCAACATGTCCCGGCGTATCAATTAAATTAAAAATATAGTCAACGCCGTCCGTATGTTTATAATTCATCTGAATGGGGTGGGATTTAATGGTTATTCCGCGTTCTCTTTCCAAATCCATATCATCTAAAACTTGGCTTTTCATCTCTTTGGAAGAGATTGTATTTGTAAATTCTAGCATGCGGTCAGCAAGTGTTGACTTTCCATGATCTATGTGTGCAATGATGCAAAAGTTTCTAATATATTGTTTTTTCACAGGGGCAAATTTACCAAGTTTAATTCTTTACTTCACACCATCAAATTAATTAATAATTTTAAAATATAAGAAGTATATATGTGATTAATTAGCAGGGATATAATGAAAAATATCAATATATTCATTTGTTGCAAAAGTTAAATTTGAGAATTATAAATAGTAAAATTAGATGTGATATAAGACATTGCACTGATAATACTATTCTTAGTAGTTTTCACAGAACAAAAAAGAGTGTATTTAATACAAAATGTATAAAATAATTCGTATTATTGACCACTCAACCAATCTCAAAGTTTATAATATTATACTTTGAGTACAGATAAGTAGTAATAGCCAGGGGGTTTAGAAATGATTCTAAGAACCTGAAATGAGATTTATATGTACTTAGTAAGAAATATATATAGAAAAAAGAACCAATTTTTATATAGGGATTTACTCCAATTCTTATTTTACATTTAAATAAATTAAATAATTATTTATGAAAAGGGCTTAATTGAAAGGTTTTTTTTGTATATTATAATAATGAGAAATATAAATTTAGATTTTTAATGAATAACCAACAATTAATAATTGGAGAAACACACAATGAAACGAATACTATTACTTGGAATATTACTTACACAGTTAATATTTACCCAACAAGCCGAAATAACCAATGTACAAGTTGCCCAACGCACTGACGGTAGTAAACTTGTAGATATAACCTACGACCTCTCACCTGATGCCCTATTTACAGATTTTAATATTACGGTAGAAATCTCTTTAGATGGTGGAGCTACTTGGACCCAATCCTTTTATGTACAAGGTGATGTATTTGCAGGACAATCCTCTGGTGACGGTAAAGCCATTGTATGGAATATGGGACAGGAATACGCCAATACATTTAATGAAAATGTACAAGTGCGTGTCATAGCGGAAGGCTCTATAATGGGACCACCACCATTTGATATGGTATCTGTACCCGCAGGAGATTACACTTATGGAAGTAATGACCAAACATTAAATATTGACTATGATTTTGAAATGAGTAAATATGAGATAACCAACGCCCAATATGTAGCCTATTTAATAGAAGCCCTTGAAGATGGTAGTGTTTATATTAGTAATGATGTATATGGTTTTTATACAGGCGATGAAAATTATGGACCCGGGAACCAAAGGTTCTATGACTTAGGCGACAATACCTCCAATTACAATTACGGACGAATAAATTGGAATGGTACTACTTTTACCGTAACCGATGGCTATGGAGACCACCCTGTCGTCTATGTCACTTGGTTTGGAGCCCAAGCCTTTGCCCAACATTATGGAATGCGACTCCCAACAGAATATGAATGGGAAAAGACGGCGAGAGGCAA
>JACNKR010000038.1 GCA_014381925.1 Fidelibacterota bacterium
CAGAGTGCCTCCCTTACAAGGAGGAAGTCGGGGGTTCGAGTCCCTCATTGCCCACAGAAGGAAAGCCTTTGTTTTAGACAGAGGCTTCTTTATTTCCAGCCTAAATTCATATGTTCAAATAAAGTCAAATAAAGTCAAATATATGCCTTTGTAGGAAACAGCTACCCACCCTAACCTTGGGACGACCCCCTTAATATAGTATATAATCACCTCTCACACCAGACCTTAAAAAAACCTCAGGTTTACAAAAGATAATGATAGATTACATAGGATTACTATGACAAGAAGTATATTGATAAGAATTTGTAAATTAAGCCACAGATTTTACCACAATTATCCTTATGAGGAGAATTTTATGAAAAAACTCATAATACTTATATCAATGGTCTTTTTACTTTCTGCCCAGCAGAGAGTTGCTGTCATTGATTTTGAAAGTATAAATGTAAGTGAAGCAGAGGCAAAGGCACTTAGCCAGAACCTCACATCTGAAATTATTGCATTAGATAAATATACTGTTGTAGAGAGATCAGCGATGAAGCGAATAATGGATGAGCAAAAGTTTCAGCATTCAGGATGTGTAGATACTCAATGTGCAGTTGAACTTGGTAAGATTTTAGGAGCAAAATATATAATTGTTGGTTCCGTTGGTAAAGTAGGGAAGACATTTTCTATTGATGCGAGAATGATTGAAGTTGAGACTGGCGAATCTTATCAAAGTGCAAATTATAAGCACAAAGGTGAGATTGATGATTTATTAATTGAAGGAATGAAATCAGTAGCAAATCAGCTTTGTGATTTACAATATATTAAAAGTTGTACAATTATTAAATTTAATGCCTCTTTTGATTGTTTAAGTAGTAATTCGTTTGTAAAAGATAGTGGTGCATATCAAAAAATTTATATTAAAATATACGAACTTAAAGAAAATGAAAATCATAAGAAATTAATTGGTGAAACAAAAGAGAGAAGGTTTACAAAAAAAATAAACTATAGTTTTAATGTAGACATAAAAAAAAATATGAAATTACTATTTGAAGTTTATTATTCTAATAGTTATTTCAATGGTTTATCTTCTCATTATATTGGTGATGTGATTATTGAAAATTTCAATAATGGTTCTTATAATATCACTAACAAATACAGTCCAAATCATCCAAATAAATGTCCATTAAATTTTGAAGATGAAATGAAAATAATGGGTCAATTAATGATAGAATTTTTCTAAGTCCAAGATATACCGTAATTAAAGCATCTGACCATTATAAAAATCCAACGAGGCGAGTAAATGAAATGTGGCAGACAGACTTTACCTATTTTAAGATACTAGGCTGGGGATGGTATTTTCTTTCTACTGTGCTTGATGATTATTCAAGATATATTTTATCCTGGAAACTCTATTCAACAATGGCATCAGACGATGTTCAAGATACATTGGATATGACAATTGAGTATACTGGAATAGATCATATACAGGTAAAACATAAACCTCGATTATTATCTGATAATGGTCCAGGTTATTTATCTTCACAGCTTGCTCAATATTTAAAAGATAATCAGATGAAGCATACCAGGGGGAGACCTTATCATCCTCAGACACAGGGTAAGATTGAAAGATATCACCGGACATTGAAGAATAAAATAAAACTTCATAATTATTATTCAGTAGAAGCGTTAGAAAGAGAAATAGAATTATTTATTCAATATTATAATAATGAACGAGTACATGAATCTTTAAATAATATAACACCTGCTGATATGTATTATGGTAAACAACAACAGATTTTGTCATTAAGAGACAAAATAAAACAGAAAACGCTTAAAACAAGAAAGAGATTTAACTTATCTCAAAAGTCTTGCATAGCATAAATTAATAGGAGTAAAATCTATGAAATGTATCTCTTTAAAATTAACCGATTATGTCCCATATCATCTGACGACGTACAATCAGCATTAGAGTAATAGGATTTTAGAATAAAGTGGAGGACGCGATATAATGATGGATATAGGACAAATAATTGGTGATATAGTTTGTATAAAACTTGTTAATCCAGATGCTTATAAAGATATAGGAATATCCGAAACAATAGATCATTTTTTAATTAAGGGTAAAGATCAGCTAGGTTTATGGGTAAAACATCCAAAATTAGAATATATCAAAATTTTGGATTCTCAAGGTAAACCGTTACCACCCAAAGACCATATAAAAGAAGAAATTGACGCAAATTTTCTTATCACTTGGCAGAATATTAAAACAATTATTCACTATCCAAATCGAAAAAATTATGATTTTACATTTAAATCAGGTAATTCAATTGGTTTTGGAACTATGAAAAAAAACTAATTTAGCACAATGAATATTGATCAATTAGCGATAACAATCATATTAATTATTACATTTGGATTATTTATTTATGGAAGATGGCGATATGATATTGTATCTATTACTTCTCTTTTTATCTTAATTATTGCAGATAAAGTCCTAGGTGGTGAATCTTCTTTACTTGTAGATAATTATAATCAGATTTTTTCAGGGTTTGGACATCCAGCTGTAATTACTGTTGCAGCAGTACTAATTATAAGTAGGGCTTTACGAAATTCAGGAGTAGTTGACTTTATTACATTTAAAATAACCCCATTGACAAAAATCCAATCAATACATATATCTAGTTTAAGTGGGATAATTGCTATATTATCTGGTTTTATGAATAATGTTGGAGCATTAGCGTTAATGCTTCCCGTTACTTTAAAAACGGCTTGGGAAAATAATCGTTCTCCTCGTATTTTGCTAATGCCCGTTGCTTTTGCAAGTATTCTTGGTGGAATGATTACAATGATTGGTACTCCTCCTAATATTATTATCTCTACAATTAGAAAAGAACAGCAAGAATTAATTATTTTAAATGCAATTTCAGATACAACCTCCTTATCAGCTAAATATATTAAGCTACAAAATATAAATCTTGACAGCTTTACACCATCAGTTTTTAATTTATTTGATTTTACTCCAGTTGGTAGTGTAATAGCAATATTCGGAGTCTTATTTATCGCTCTCATTGGTTGGAAATTTATACCTACTAAAAACAGAAAAGAAGTAAATACTCGTTCAGTTTTTTCAATTGATAAATATGTTACAGAAATTAGAATACCAAAAAACTGTACTTTGATTGGTGTAAATGCAGGTGAGGTTAATAATTTAACAGGAGATAAAATAACATTAATTCGCAAGATAAATGATGATGAAGTTGTTGAGTTTTTAGATCCATATTATATTTTACAAGAAGGTGACCTGTTTTTAATAATGGCCGACCCCACAGAATTAAAACTTGCAATGGATGAATATAATTTTAAATTGACAAGTGAAATGAGATATCGAATAGATTCTCAAAAAAAGGATGATACTACATTTATGGAAGTTGTTATTACTCCAGAATCTTCTTTATTAGGTAGAACTCGACAATTTTTTAGAGAGCAAACAGCAAACGGTTTAACTTTAATTTCTGTAGCTAGACAAAATAACCCAATTACCAAAAGGCTCAAAGATGTAAAGTTCTGTGTAGGCGATGTATTATTAATACAGGGCAGAGATAACGAATTAAAAAATAATGTAAAAACATTAGATTTATTACCACTCGAAAAACGAGATATTGACATAGGAATATTTTCAAAAATAGGATTTTCAATAATGGTATTTATTGGAGCAATTTTATTGAGTATGTTTGGAATATTTCCAGCAACAATTTCATTTATTGGAGCAATTTTAATTTATATTTTTTCAGGAATACTACCTGTTAGAGATTTATATAAAAGTATAGATTGGCCAATAATTATACTTTTGGGATCAATGATACCTATTAGTGATGCATTACAAAGTACAGGAACAACAGCTATAATAGCAAATTTCATGGTTAGTTTAACAAGTGGTTTACCTGTTTGGCTTATTATAGCTCTTGTTATGGTTATTACAATGACTTTGTCTGATATTATTAATAATGCTGCCACTGCACTTATTATGGCACCAATTAGTGTAGAGATTGCAATGTCAATGGGAGTTAATATGGATCCTTTTTTAATGTCTGTGGCTGTTGGAGCATCATGTGCATTTCTAACCCCGATTGGACACCAATGTAATGCACTAATTCTTGGCCCTGGAGGGTATAAGTTTGGTGATTATTGGAGAATGGGACTACCATTAGAGATATTAATTATTATTATCGGTACACCTTCAATTATTTACTTTTGGCCATTATAATCTAATTTTTATTAAAAAAACATATATCCCGTCAGATGATGTGGGACAAATTTCCATGATGGAATGATGGATGAAATTGTTAAAGACATGTAAAAATTGATTGTATAATGTCAGAAATAACACTAACTTTAAATTACTGCAAATCAGTAAATAAAGATGAAAACAATATCAAACAGCATATACAAGAGAATTTTAAAGAAAGGCCGGGGGTGGGTTTTTACACCATTTGATTTTCGTGAATTGGGTTCAAGAGAAGCCATTGACCAAACTTTATCTCGTTTGACGAAGAGAGAAAAAATTCGTAGAGTAACCCAAGGTGTTTATAACTATCCTGAAATTAGCAGCTTTGGAGAGGTGCCTGTATCTTTGTTATTAGTAGCCAAAGCAATTGCGAGAAGTACACAAACTAAAATACAAGTTTCTGAGTCTTATGCAGCAAATGTATTGGGTTTATCTAATCAGATTCCAGCAAAAATTATTTTATATACAAATGGGACAAGAAGAGTTCGGCAAGTTGGAAAGCAAAAGATAATTTTTAAACAGGCTACACCAAAGAAACTTATTGGTGCTGGTGAGATAACCGGACTTGTTATACAGAGTTTACGATATTTTGGTAAAGACAGAATTAATGAAAAAATCATTAATCGATTAAGAAAAATCCTAAAACAGAAAGACAAAGAATCTCTTCTCAAAGAAAAATATGCAACACCCCTTTGGATGCAGTCTGCTATCAATAAAATTGCAGGACAGGCATAAATGAAGAAAATAACAATAATACCACTAATTCTTGGTTTAGTTACATTTTGGGGATGTGAGGATAATTCAACAGGTTCTGAAAATAATGATGACATCTTAACTATTGAAGTATCCAATAATGCTTTTGGGGAATATCCTGCAGTTTGGTTTAGTCCTTCGACGGGTGATATTGTGGCAGTAGAAGATGAAACGCCGCCTGAAAGTAAATATATTTATTGGATTGAACCAAATGACCCTGAATTTGCAACTTGGCTGTATGGTGAAGACCAAGATGCTCTTGGTGTAAAGTTTATAGGAATAGGTGAAGATTTTTTTCAAAATACTACTTCAACTTCAGATAGTGGTTTCAGTCAATCATTAGTTAATGCCCAAGCAGAAGGTAACGAATTAGCCACTAATAGCGTTTATTTTTTGCGTGATTATGACGCCGATTGCATTATTCAAATACTTGATTGGCGACAGTCTGAATACTATTTGAAATTCAAATGGAAGAAGTTATAGTTAATGGCTGGCTAACCCACACTCCACCTGACGTGAAAAGCGTGTAGCGTGGTTGCGAGTTTAGGTGGTTTTATGAAAGTAAATTTAAATAAGGGAATGACTTTTGGTGTTAATTTTCACGCAGGTTATTTCATCCGGTTAGCAACCTAATAATAGAAAGGAATACCAAAATGAAAAAAATATTTATAACTGTAATAATGACGATTCTTTTTACAGGCTGTGCCACACAACGAAGCAATTATTATATCAAAACTGTGCCAACCCCTAAAAAGTCTATTTCTAATATTGCAATAATACCAGAAAATTGGGATTCGTATTGGATTTCATCTTTTGCTTACAGAGCCTTAATTACTGAACTAATGGATGTCGGTTTTAATGTAATTGAAAGAAGTAATTTAGTATCAATCATTGAAGAACAAAGTTTACAACAAAGTGGTTTGATAAAGGGTGAAGAAGAAGAAAGTAAGAGTTTTGAAACAAGGACACTTGATAAAACATCAATCGCAAAGCTTGGTGAAATGCTGGGGGTTGAAAAACTTCTATTGATTTATGTAGTTCCTTCTGGTCGTCAATTACACATGGCGACAATTCGTTTAGTTGATGTTGAAACAGCAAAGATTTTATCTAGCACTACTGTCATTACACCGGATAATGGACAAGATGTAGATATTATTATGCAACAGGTCGCAGTAGATATAGTTGAAGTCATTAATAATAAAGAAACAATTGTAAGAAATAAACTCTTTACGGAAACAACATCGTCTGGTTCACAGACAGCAAACGCTATGAGAAAAAAGGGTGAAAATTTTCTAAATAAATTCAAGGACGATAAATAGGTTGCTAACCCCCAATCAACCTGACGTGAAAAGTGCTGTGCATATATAATGTTTAGTGGTTTTATGAAAGTAATTTTGGGAAACGAAATGGCTTGTGGTGTTAGTTTTCACGCAGGTTATTTCATTCGTTAGGC
>JACNKR010000028.1 GCA_014381925.1 Fidelibacterota bacterium
TTCTTAATTGGTAATTTACCTCTCTTAGGGTGTCTGATAAAATGTAGGAAGATCAATCTCCGTGCATGGTGTTATAATGACAAGTATATCCCAACTGGCAATTCACAACAGCATCTAAATTTGTTTCTTCTTTAAGCTCTCTAATTGCTCCTTCATCCGGTGTTTCATTTAATTCAATAAATCCACCAGGTAGCCCCCAAAGACCTTTACCGGGTTCCACTGCTCGTTTTACTAAAAGGAGCTTATTTTCCTTTACGCAAATTAAGGTTGATGTTGGTTTTGGATTTTCATAGTGAATCGTTTTACAATGTAAACAATGATAACGATTCCCACCATCAATTTTTCCCAAGATATTTTTTTCTCCACAATTAGAGCAAAATTCAAGATGTGACATACTATAATTTCGGTCAATTTGATAACGGAATCCAACTTGGAATATGACCAAAAAAACACCTAATTTTTACCCTTATGAAAACATCAAATCCAATTCTTACCGTAGGATCTATCGCACTTGATAATCTTGAAACAATACATGAATCAAGAGAAAGAGTGATTGGAGGATCTACTACATATTTTGCAATGGCAGCATCACAATTCACCGAAGTTCGAATCGTGGGCGTTGTTGGAACAGATTTTACAGACGATGGCCATGCAATATTTAATTCAAAAAATATTGATACAAAGAATCTTCAAATTGAAGAAGGTGAAACATTTGGCTGGGGAGGGAAATATAGCCCCGATTTTTCTTCAAGAGAAACGACATTTACAAATTTAGGTGTCTTTAAACATTTCAACCCAATCATTCACAGTGAACACACACATACACCTATTGTATTTTTAGGTAATATTCACCCTGATTTACAATTGAATGTTATTAACCAAATGCAGGGTGATACCTTATTTATTACAGATACAATGAATTTATGGATTGATATTAGTTTAGATCAACTTTGGGAAGTTATACAAAATACACATATTTTTCTACTTAATGATGAAGAAGCAGAACAATTAACTGGAACTTCAGATTTAAAAAAGGCATCTGAAATTTTATTATCAAAAGGACCAGAAACAGTAATAATAAAAAAAGGATCAAAGGGTTCTATGGTAGCAGGTAAAGAAAATCTTGATAATATTCCTGTTTTCCCTGGTGTAAATTTAGTTGATCCTACAGGAGCTGGAGATAGTTTTGCTGGTGGTTTTTGTGGTTATATTGCTAAATATGGCAAAACAAATTTAATTGATGCAATAATTTATGGCTCAGCAGTTGCATCTTTCACGGTTTCACAATTTAGTGTGGATGGATTAAGAAATATCACAATGAATGACATCGAAAATCGAGCCAATATCATTTCAAAACTACTCACAGAAAATATTATTATTTAATGAAAGGAATCAAAAAAATGCTGAAAAGAATTTCGGTTTTATTATTTTTAACTTTAATACTCATAACAGGATGTAGAAGCCCAGAGTTTACATCAGCATTGATGTATGTCAATGAAAATAATTTAGAAAAGGCAGAAGACTTTTTTAAGAAAGCTCTCATAATTGAACCTGAAAATGCATTGGTCCCCTATTTATATGCAAGAGATGTACTATTACCATCTGAAAGATGGGATGAAATGGCGGACATGTTTGATAGAGCAAATTCAATTGATCCTGAAACTCGATTAGAAAAGCCAATTATTATTGATGGAAATATTTTTTCAACAGTTTCTGAAGGAGCTGGAGCCTATAGAGAGCAAGAGTGGGGTAGAATATTTAATAAAGCAGTAGAAGAAAAAGATAATAACGCTAATGCCATTAAATTTCTTCAACTTGCTATTAAAGTTTATCCTAATAAAAGTAATACTTATGGGTATTTAGCAACAATTTACATGGATAATGATAATTTAGACTTAGCTGAAAAAACAGCCCAAGCTGGATTAGAAATAAATCCTGAAGATCTTTTAATTCTACAAGTTATCGCAAGTATTTCTCAAAAAAATGGGCAATTAAATAAGGCTGTAAAATATATGGAACAAGCACTTATGGTAGCTGAAGATAAAGGAAATATCCTTAAAAAATTAATCTATTTATTTATTGATATTGAAGATTTTGAAACAGCAATTGAATATTCGATGAAAGCTATTCGTGAATATCCTAATGATCCTGATATTTATTATAATGTCGGTGTTCTATATCAAAAAATGGCTCTTGCTTTATTTGAACCAGCCCGAAGCAGATTTGTTGAAGAATCTAATAAAGAAAAATGGGATAAGAAAATTATGAATTCAATATATAATGATTTTGCAAATGCTCGGTCTTTATGTGTTGATGCTAAAGATTATTTCTTAGATTCAGCCGATTTAGAAGGTGATGATAGCGGGTCTGCACATGCGGTTGCAGAAATGAAAAAAACAATTAATCAATTAGATAATATTTTTATACCTTCGGTCCGTGATATGATGGATTAATATGAAAATTATAATTTCTATTATAATATCATCATTCCTTTTTTCAGCATCTTCCTATAATATGGAAATAAAATCCATAACTTTGTTTGAAAATAGTCAATTTAATTATGGAATTTCAGATGTATGGGGATATACGGATGAATTTGGAAATGAATATGCAATAGTAGGTTATAAGGATGGTACTAAAATATTAGATGTAAGTACAAATCCTGAAAACCCTATTGAAGTATTTGATATTCCAGGGCCCTCTGACAATGATTATTATTATCATAGAGATTATAAAACTTTTGGTGATGTGTTATATACTGTGTGTGAAATGACAGGTGGTGATATGGGTATGCAAGTAATAGATTTGTCACCATTACCCGAAGGAATTCCAATTCAATATCCAACATATAATCAAATAAGTACTTCTCATAATTTATGGATTGACCCGATGGGTTTTGCATTTATAGAGCATGGTTATAACGATGCGATTCATATTGTTGATTTATCTGATCCATTACACCCTATAATGGCGGGAAGCTTTGGAAGTTTAGTCTCAAATACGCATGATATTTTCACAAAAAATGAAATTGCTTATGTTTCAAATGGATGGAGTGAAGAGTATATAATTTTTGATATTTCAGATTTTAATAATATTCAACCACTTGCAACTATTTCGGATGGAATTACAGGATATGCACATAATGCATGGCTATCTCATGATGAAAACCATTTAATAACCACTGAAGAAACTGTTGGAAGAACTGTGAAAATTTGGAATATTGAAGATTATGAAAATATCACTTTAGCAGGTGAATATCTTGCCGAAAATAATCTTGCTCACAATGTTCATGTGATGGGAGAATTAGTTTATATTTCACATTATACAACAGGTGTGAGAATTATTGATATTTTTGATCCAACTTATCCTGTTGAAGTTGCAGGATACGATACCTATCCCGAAGATGATTCTGAAGGTTACTATGGATGTTGGGGTGCATTTCCGTATTCACAAAATGGATATGTCTATGCAAGTGATATGCAAAATGGTTTATATGTTTTAGATTTTGATACTAAATATGCAGGTTGGAATTCTATTACCTTACGAGACAATTTAGGTGAACCAATTGATAATAATGCAATCATTATTTCTCAATTAGATGGTCGAGAATTTACAATAGAAGATAATGGCCAATCACTTATTGGAATGCCTGAAGGTGAACATATTTTTGATGTCATATTAGGTGAACTTGAATTAGGTGAATTCTCTATAAATTTCGAACCACATCAGACACTTTCAGAAACTATTTATTTATTGGATTCTATTTTACCCGGTGATGTTTCAAATGATGGTATTGTTAATGTTGTAGATATTTTAATGACAATTAATGTAATTTTAGGCCAAGCAAGTTTTGATATTAGCCAAGAAATTGCAGGGGATTTAAATCAAGATGAAGCCATTAATATTTTAGATATCATCATAATTGTAAATATTATTCTTGGAAATATGTAGATAATATCTTTTGTGCAGAATCAATTTCTGCATTCGTAATCCAATTTATTTTAATTCCTCTTTTTTCCATTCGTCTAAAAAAGGTCATTTGTCTTTTAGAAAATTGGTGGATGGATGTATTCAATTTTTGGAACATATCATTTTTATTTAATGAGCCATCTAAATACCGACCAATAAATTTATATTCTAATCCAAAATAATCTAATCTTTCTCTAGCCAACCCCTCTGTTAATAAAGACTCCACCTCTTCAATTAATCCATTATTTAATCTAAATTTTAATCGATTTGTAATCCGTTTTCTAACTAATTCTCGTTCTGGAGAAATTCCAATTATGCAATAATTAAACTCTTTTGCCCCTTCTATTTTTTTCTTCTTATTCTTTTTATTTTTGGCAATTTCAATTGCTCTAATTGTTCGTTTTTTGGAGGATATATCTGTTTTATTATGGAGCTCTGAATTTAATAATTTTAATTTTTCAATTAACTTTTCATGACTTTCATTTTGAAGTTCATCTCTTAATTTATAATCGGGATTCACTTCAGCCATTTCATAATTTAACAAAATAGATTCAATATATAAACCTGTTCCACCACATAAAATAGGAATTGAGTTATTTATTATTATTTGGTTATATGCATTATAAAAGTCTTTTTGAAAATGATAAACGCTATAATCAACTTCTGGGGCGATAATATCTATTAAATGGTAGGGGATTTGTTTATTTAAAATTTCATATTCATTTAAATCTTTACCCGTTCCAATATCCATTCCGCGATATACTTGTCGAGAATCGGCAGAAATAACTTCGCCTGAATATTTATTTGCAATTTGAACTGCTAATTTTGTTTTTCCTGTTGCTGTAGGGCCTAATACAACAATTAATGGATTTTCTTTCATATTTTCAATTATAAACTAGATTAATTAAATATTTAAGTGCTTATACCATTTGTATTTTAAATCTTAATTGAAGAAATAAAAAAGACTATTAACGCCAAAATCAGCGGCGCGGCTTTTTGCGTCCGCTGGATTTTTTTGTTATACATTTTTTACTTTCCTGACTTTCTGCGGTTGTCTTCCTTACAAAGCATTTGACAATTTTTTTCATCTGTTTTTCCACCTTCGTGCCAAGGTGTAATATGGTCTGCTTCCATTTCTTCAATTTTAAAGCTTTCTTTGCAAACCACACAAATTCCTTTTTGTTTTTCGTATGCCGCTCTTTTCTGATTTGGACTAAAAGCACGAATATTTAAATACTTTTCTTTACGAGTTAAAACATAGGTGTAAATTCCTTTTTTACTTCCTACGTCTTCATCTTCCATGAGTTTAGCGATTTCTGTTTCGAGTTTCTTTGAGTCAAATTTTTGATTATTGAACTCATTAAACAGCAAACCCCACTCTATGCCTTTCATTTCTCTGCGATACTTTGGGAAAACTGTCTTTACCCAATTAATCACGCTTTGAAAATAAAGCCAAATCTCATTTGCATTAGGTTCGTGCTGGTTTTCAGCCATATAGTGTTCAATATCATCACTACTTATCCATTTTATTGTGCTTTCTAAATATTCTTGTCTAATTGCAGAACCATTAAGATAATCACCACCCAAACCATAAGCCGCACAACTGTTTTTACTAAAATATCTTTTTGCGTCTGAAACCCAAGAACCAGAATAAACAGCATTTCTTAATTCTTGGTCAGTTAGTTTTTCACCTGCTATGTTGATTGTTCTAAACCATTCCAGTTTTTCACTATCAGTTCCGCTACACAAGTAAATCATTAGCTTGTAGTTCAGGATTTTTTCTCTTTCATCATTTTGTAGATTGTGAAAATATCTGTTATTAAAAGCAAAGTCTCCTTCAACGAATTGAGCAATAGAGATAGTTCTTTGTTGTCCGTCAATAACTTCAAAATTGCCATCTTCACGAACAGCCCAATACATTACATTTAAAGGGAATTCTTTTGTAATTGTGTCAATTACGGCATCACGCTGTTTGTCTTTATAAATAAATTCCCGTTGATAGGGTGGGCGAATGTCCAATTTGCCACCATAGCCAACAACTCCGTTTTCTTCATTGTCTTGGTAGCTGTTTGTCAGCTCTTGGGCTGTTATTTCTTTTAGTTCAATTTTCATATTCGTTTGTTCTTTATAAAAATTCTGCTGTAAATTCTTTTGCCATTTATATAACCCCTATCTAATTTTCCTGTCCAATTTTGATTCACTAATTCAGGAAGATGTCCGTCTTTGATATCTGTATCATTACCTATTATTTCAAATTGGATGGGGTTGTATTTATCCATAAAAGTGATAGGAACTCCCATAGCAACTGGAAAATCTAATGGAATATCTTTTGTTTTAGACACTTCTATTGCATCGTAATTGTCGTATTTAGGATATTCTTCGGGTGTATAATTTTTATATAAAATTAAATCTTCGTGTCTTTTGTTGATTTCAAGATTTGTAAACCAATGAACTCCCGATACTCTTATCATTCCTTCTT
>JACNKR010000067.1 GCA_014381925.1 Fidelibacterota bacterium
TCCTTATTCGTAATTCCAGATTCGTAATTAAAGTTACCGGTGAGTTTATTCGTTAGGTGAGTAAGATGAAAGGTATTCACCAAGAGATACAAACTGGATCTGCGAGTTCTCGCAAGGTTGGTTCTGGTGAATACCTCATTGACCTAACCATTTATCTGTCGGCTATATTCCTTGTTCGAGAGGTCTACTTCCAAAGTCTTGGATTTCTAGCGAATGGGCTCTTCTGGTCATTTACTGGATTAGCTGTTGCTGTTTGGAGAATGAAGGCGAGAGGCGTTACCTGGGTTGAGCTCGGCCTTTGCAAGCCCGACAACCCTAAGAAGCTAGTTAT
This sequence comes from Fidelibacterota bacterium, assembly GCA_014381925.1. Classification (GTDB taxonomy): domain Bacteria; phylum Fidelibacterota; class Marinisomatia; order SCGC-AAA003-L08. Next base: position 332 of record JACNKR010000067.1, read on the forward strand.
TGTCACTGCCATTACCCTCGGTATGTCAATCGGCTCCATCATCATCTTTGAAATTCTCAAAGATCAGTTCGCGTGGAATCTGTCGCCGGATACGTCTAATGAGGCATCAGTGAGTAAGTTCGGCAATCTGGAAAACAACTGGGTTCTCTTCTTCTCCATCATCCCAGTGATATGGCTCGAGTCTTTCCTTGAGGAAATTTTGGACAGGGGTTTCATGATGAATTGGATTGAGAGAATGTTTTCGAGCACTCTGTTTGCCACAATTCTTGCGGTGATTCTCCAAGCAGTGATATTCGGCTTTCGACACTCGAATGATTTCTCTGAACGATCAATCACAGTCGGTCTTATTGGCTTAGGCATGGGGTTGGGCTATGTGCTTTTTGGACGGAACTTGTGGCCGCTCATTCTTGCACATTGTGCTCTTAATACCGTCTCGATGCTTGGGAGAGTAGGGTGAGAGATTGCATTATCAGCCTCACACCCGTTGTAGAATATTCGCGCTATGCATGGTTGATGTACAGCAAATCATTAATCGGAACAAAGAAATATAGAATTTTACTTGGGGTGATATTAATATTTTGGGATTATCAATGCCCATTCTCGTGGGATAAGATTAAGGTAAGGGTAAACCGAAAAACCTACTTTAATTTTTCTAAGAAAATAATAATTTCATTAAATTCAGGATCAGCTTTAGGGTTTAATTTTTGAGATTGTTTTAATGATTCGATAATAAATAAAAGTTCGCCCTGTTCAAATCCTTTACTCGCATCATTTAGAAATGCCTTTGCGAGTGTTTTTTCCTTTTCATTTACTAAAAAAATTAAATCTTTACTCACGAATACAGCTTCTTGATATTTTTCTAATGACCTACCATATTGTCCTTTTTTCAATAATAAATCACCTTGGGTTAAATATATTTCTCCTCGTAAAATATCTGCTTCTTTAGAAAACTCATTGGAATAACTTTTAGCTTTTAATACTAATTTTTCAGCTTTAGATAAAATAATATGATCTAAATTATTTCTTACACTATCAATTAAAGTACTTGCGATTTTATCCAATTGAAATTTTGCAAGTGTTTTGATATTTTCCTCATCAGAATCGTATGCCTGTTTTAACCAATAACCAGCAGTTGAATAATCATCTTGGTTTAATGCTTTCATACCTTCAGTATATGCTTGTAATGATACGCGTCGTTCACACTCTTTTATTAAATTTGTAGCTTCAGGAATCTTTGAATGTTCAGGGTTAAAACGAACAAATTGACCTAACCTCTCAATTGCACCAATATAATCATCTTCTACAATTCTCCTAAACCCATTATCACCCATCGTTCTGCGTCCACCATATTGAACACCAACTGAAAAATTCCAACCATAAGTGTACATTTCTAAACTTGTAATAGGTGAAATTTTATGCTCATTATCATTCATTCTATTTAAAGTAACGAATCCTGATTCAAAGCCAGTGCTAAAAACATAATTGAAATTTTTATCTTTATCCTCTACTACAAATGCAGATGAAGCAGTTAAATTCCAGCGATTACCCGCACCCCATAAATATCGATTTCCGCCAGTAGATTTGTATAATGTCCCTGCTGAATAACCCAAGAATGCACCACTCATAAACTGAAAATGTAATGTTGGTTTCCATGTTAGTGTTGTTCTAATACCGGCAGATTCAATAATTGGATTAAATTGAAAAATTCCCGCTACTTCTTCCGGAGAGTCACCCCAATTATCATTATCAACTGGTAATACAAATCCCGTTTTTGCTTCAATCCTATTATAAGTAATCCCTGTTTGAACATCGATTAAATTTTGATTAAAATACTTAATTAAAAAATTCTTTCGAATAATATCAATTTCAACAGAATTAAGTACTCGATTTTTATAATCTGAAAATTCAGCAATACTGACCAAATTATCTTGAATTGAAATCATACTAGAATCGGAATCAATAATATTCATCCAAGGTAGTGGTAGGAAATAATCAGACTTAATATTTGGCCCAATATATGAAAGCTGTGAAAACCTTACTTCGAATGGAGTAATATCAATTGGTTCTCTAAATTTTGTATTATATGCATATTTATTCCACAAATATTCAAAAGTAGAAGAATTCCAACCTTCTACATCGGCAAACATAAAACCACAAAAAACTAAGATAAATATTCTGAATCTGTGAATCATAAGAGGGAAAAATTTAATGTAAAAAGAGTAGGCATTAAAACCATAATTATAATTTATTTATAAATTAAAAAAGAGGTATGAATACACATACCTCTTTTAAAATAAACTTAATTTTTATATTCTCTATTTCATTAAAGTAACGCGTTGAGTTTGTACAAAATTATCAGAAGATAGCATGATGAAATATACACCAGAAGGAATGTCTCCTGCATTCCAATGAATTTCATGATGTCCTGAATTTACTTGTCGAGATACCAATGTATGGATTTTTTGTCCATTAATATCATAAACAGATATATCTACATATTCAGTGTTTGGTACAGAATATTTAATTGTGGATTGGGCATTAAATGGATTTGGATAAACTTCAGTTAATCTAAATTCACCTATTGAAATAATTTCAGTTACATCTAAAATAACATCTGCACATTCTCCAAGAACAACTAATAATTCTTGAGCTGTATCAGAACCACTTAACACCCCAGAACCATCAACAAAGCATAATTCTGTTTCATCAGACTGACCTAATTCAAGATTTAATAGTAAATGGTCACCCGCTGGAATCGTTGAGCCATCAAATGAAAAACCAAGCACAACACCATTACCAACATTTAAAGTAAAACCATTTTCTTCAGCTACTCCACCAAAGGCACTTACTAATTCAGCCCCACTTATTTCAAATTGAAATCCTGCAATTTCTGAATTCGTAGAAATATAAACTGGAATTGTATTTGAAGTTTGTTCCTCAAATGTAAGCGTACCACCAACGACACAATCTTCAGCAACACATTCTAAACTACCATTCCAACATTCAAATGCAGGGCCTGTGCCTTCACAAACTCCACATTCATCAAGTTCTGCAGTACCACCAAGTTCGCCATTGCAATCATATTCATCTAAGCCTAAGCAATCACCTATTACAACATCAAATGGAAGTGCTTCTGTAGATGATAAAATTACATCTGTAAAACATAATTCATTACCTTCTCCTGGAGAAACAAACTCTAATGTAGTTAACATTCGTCTTCCAGACGGAAGAGGGGTATTAGACATTGAAAAACCAAGCCAAAGTGATTCAGATGTACTTACTGTCCATTCACCGAGCTCTGCTTCACCGCCACTTGCACCCGTTAATGTAATTCCGGAAATTGTAAACTGTGCACCACCAATTGGTGATTCAGATGCATAATATACATCAACCGTTCCTGCAACTTGGTTAATATTTTCAAAATAAACTGTATATCCTTCAACGCAGTCATCTTCTGTTTGACCTGTTCCATTACAAACACCACAAAAATCTTCTACCGCATCACCATCACATACATCTGCACAATCTAAAATATTTGAATAACAATTATCATCAATATCATCAGATACACAAATACCATCTTCATCAACATCAATACAAGCAGCAAGAATTGTTAACCCATCAATTGTGCCTGGGATTTCTTGTGCATCTATATCTGTTAAAATAACATTACTTAAACTTGCATTTGCAATATCACCAAATACCATAACATTTGTTAATACACCATTTCCAGTAGGAATTGGTGTGTTATCATAAGATACACCGACAACTGTCAATGTGTTTGTTTCAATTAAATCAAAATATACATCAGCCGACCCACCAAATGCACTACCGGGTGATATTTCCACACCATTTACATCAAATTGAAAACCTGTAATATCTTGACCAAAATCATACATTATGGCTAATTCAACACAATCATTTGTAGGATCTTCATCGCATACACCACAATCGTCCATATTTGCATTATTTCCATTACATATACCACAGTCATCTACAACACCAACACAATCATCATCTACATCACAAATATCATCATCATCTACATCTTCGCAAAATGTTATTGTATTACAATTAACAACAAATGCATCTAATGAATTTGCATCCGTATCAGAAATAACCAAATCAGATATACAAGCGTCATCATTAGGACCTTCTGTATCTACGACAACTAGTAATCCATCTCCTGCGGGAATTGGTGTTGCAGAAAAGGAAAACCCTAACACCACACCTGATTCACCAGCATTTATGGTATATTCAAGTTCTTCTGCAATTCCACCTCCAGCACCTGTAACTGTCGTTCCATTTACATTAAATTGAAATCCACCAAAATCTACATCAATATCATAATACACATCAAATGTACCTGGAGCACAACTTGCTCCATCCCCAAAACAAACATCGCATTCATCCATATCTGCATTTCCACCCTCACAGACACCACAATCATCTAGTTCAGCAGTTCCACCGAGTTCACCATTACAATCATAATCAAATAATTGTAAACATTCGCCAATTTCAACATCTAAACCATTAGCATCAACATCAGATAAAATAACATTTTCTAAACATAATTCGTCACCATCTCCGGGTGGTATAAATGTTAATGAAGTTAATAAATGAATTCCTGCAGGTAATGCAACATTTGCAAAAGAAAAACCAAGCCAAACAGTTGCAGATTCACTTACTGTCCATTCATATTCTTCTGAAACTCCACCACTTGACCCTGTTAAAGTAATTCCATTTGTAGAGAACTGTGCCCCACCAATTTCACCTTCAGATGCATAATATACATCCACTGTTCCTGCAACCTGATCTAAGTTTTCAAAATAAATTGAATATCCTTCTACACAATCTTCTTCATTTTGCCCTGTTCCACCACAATCTCCACAGAAATCAAGTACACTACCTTCACAATCACATGCACCCTCTGGTAAACCAAATTCTCCAGGAGTTCCACAGCCACAATCTTGAATTACACCATCACCATCACACACACCACATTCATCTTCAACTGCACCACCACCAATAACTCCAAGGCAATCTGTTCCTAAAAGTTCTATGCATTCTCCAACAGTAGCATCTAATCCTTCACCGCTTGAATTTGAAAGAACAACACCATTTAAACAAAAATCGCCTGCTTCTTCTGTATCAAAAGTAAGAATAGTCAATAAATTTATTCCTGCTGGAAGAGTAACATTACTGAATGAAAACCCAAGCCATGTTGTTGCAGATGTACTTACTGTCCATCCAACAGATTCAGATTGACCTCCAGATGCTCCTGTTAAATTTATACCCGAAACATCAAATTGTGCACCACCTATTTCATCTTCCGCTGAATACCATACTTCAGCAGTTCCATTCGCTTCATCAACTGCACCTATATATAATTGATATCCTTCTACACAATCTTCTTCATTTTGCCCTGTTCCACCACAATCTCCACAGAAATCAAGTACACTACCTTCACAATCACATGCACCCTCTGGTAAACCAAATTCTCCAGGAGTTCCACAACCACAATCTTGAATTACACCATCACCTTCACACACACCACATTCATCTTCTACAGCATCTCCACCGAGTTCACCATTACAATCTATTTGTAGTGCTTCTGCACAAGGACCTACCGTAAAATCAACTGTTTCGCCTCCAGTATTAGATAAGACCACACCCTCTAAACAAAATTCCGTCGCATCTTCATCGGGTTCAAAATTAACTGTTAATAATGTTAATCCCTCTCCAGTAGCTAATGATGCTCCTGAAAACGAAAATCCAAGTACAGTATGTGCCGATGTACTAATTGTAAATTCTGAGTTGGAAGCTTCACCACCCGTTGCATCCGTTACGGTACCACCTATAAAGTCAAATTGGAATCCTCCAATTTCTTCATCAGTACTATATAATACTTCAGCCGTACCAGCATTTTGGTCCACATTTCCAAAATAAATTTCTGTTGCAAATGAAACAGATAATAATAATGTTAAAAATAAATTTTTCATTACGATTCCTTTTTTTAATTATAATTAAATCGATGTAAATACATCAAAATATTATTAATAAAATTTATATTAATAATATTGCAAACTTGTGTCAATTGTTAAAAATTCCAAAATAGGTTGAATCTTTATTATTACTTAAAGATTCTGGGTTATTTTTCAATAGCTTCTATTTTATTTCTTATTAATTTATTTTTAATTTGTGACTCTAATTGTATAAAATCTATAAAATGCATTTCTTCAAATTCTAAACCAATTTGTGAAAGTACTTTTTTATCAATTATGGGCTGTTTTTTATTATACTTAATAATTTTATCTATTTGATTTAATATTTCACGAAGATATATATAATATTCAGGATGTACCATTAATATTTCATGATTGATAAATAGGGATTTATTTTTTATTAAATATTGATGAAGTTCATGAATTTGATCATCATCCATTGATTTAACTCTTATGGGTTCATCTGGTTTTTTTGGTTCATTTATTTGACAATGTATAATGGATCCAAAGAATGAAATATATATTAAACTCAGATAAATAAAATTTCGTTGGCTAAACATAAAGTAATTTACCCCGAATTTATATATCATGAAAATGATTGAAATTATTCAATTTTATTATAAATTTTTAAATAACCACAGGATTAAAATATGAAAAAACTAATTATCTTATCTATTATTTGCATTGCATTTACAGGGTGTAAACTCCAAACAAGAGCATTTTCTCGATTAACAGGATCTGCATTACAACTACAATTACCAACTGATTTTGCAAAACCCATTTCATTTGCAAGTGGCAGAAAAGGTGAAAAAGATCTGTTTTATTGGACAACCAATAATGAAATGAAAGTAAAAACCTATACAGATTATGGTATTTTAGAATCTGAAATTGTATTCGTAAATAAATAATTGAAGTTTTTTATAATATTTTCATCTGTTTTATTTCTACTATATTTTTATACAGGATGGAAATGTATTTACCCAAATAACCATTCTAACATTCAAAACATTGCTTTATGGATAATATGCCTATTGTTTTATTTATTTCCCATATCTACTTTTTATTTTAGATTAAATAAAATTGAAAATACAATTATTGATTATTATACATGGTTAGGCTATTTATCTTTAGGTATTTGTAGTATTTTATTTTTTACATTTTTATTGTTAGATATTTTCACCTTTTCAACTAAACTTATTCAAGTTAAATCTAATTTTGATCCACATCGGAAAGCATTTTTGGGCTTATCAATTAAAACTGTATTTGCAGGGTTTGGAGGAATATTCTCAATATATGGAATATTGAATGGTATTCGGAATCCTGAAATATTACATCAAAAAATTAAATTTGATAATCTACATTCAGAATTAGATCAATTTAAAATTGCACATATTTCAGATTTACATGTTGGAAGCCAAATTAAATCGGACATGGTGGCAACGGTTGTAAAAAAAATAAACAAAATAAAACCAGATATTATTGTGTTTACTGGGGATGCCGCAGATGGCAGTGTTGAAACATATGGAAAAGAATTAAACCCATTAAAAAACTTAAAATCAAAGTATGGGAATTATTTTGTAACCGGAAATCATGAATACTACTCAGATTTAAAAGGATGGTTAAATAAAATAGAAAATGTGGGATTTAAAATTTTACTCAATGAGAGTAATGTAATTAATATAGGTAAAAATAAATTACTCATTTCGGGGATTCCAGATAGATCTGCAGGGCATTATGTTAAATCTCATCGTACAAATATGAAAAAAACATTGGGTGAACATTCAAATATAGACTTTAAAATCTTATTAGCGCACCAGCCTAAAGATATTGAACATGCAATTAAATATAATTATGATTTACAACTTTCAGGGCATACACATGGTGGTCAATATTATCCCTTTAGTTTTTTGGTGCAATTAGCTCATCCATTTTTAAAAGGACTACATAAAAAAGAAAATACTCAAATTTATATAAATCAAGGGACTGGATACTGGGGACCATCAATTAGAATAGGCACTGTCCCTGAAATTACAGAAATTGTTTTAACAAAAGCTTAAGGATTAATTTTTAAATCTTTTAATCTGGGTTTTATTTTATTTGATATTTGAGCTGTAAATTTAATGTTACCTTCTTTAAATATGCGTTTTTGCTCCTCTTTGGGTAGTTTTATAAATTCTGTACATTTTTCTGAACAACAATTATTATACTTAATTGAACATTTTTCACATTGAATAAATAATATATGGCATGATTGGTTGTCACAATCTAAATGTCTATTAGATGGATTATCACATTGATGACATTGACTAATTATATCATCGGTTATATTTTCACCTAATCGATGATCAAATACAAAGTTCTTTCCAATAAATTTTGATTCAATATTATCATTTTTAATATCATGAGCATATTTAATCACACCCCCATTTAATTGATTTACATCTGTAAATCCATGGCTTATTAAATAGGAGGATGCTTTTTCACATCTAATTCCTCCTGTACAATACATTAATACAGTATCATCTTCATGCCCCTGTAATAATTTTTTTACCGTTGGAAGTAAATCTTCAGACCTATCAACATCTGGAATAATTGCATTTTTAAATCGGCCGACCTCACCTTCATAATTATTTCTCATATCAATTATAATCGCACCATCATCAATCTTTTGGTGATAATCTTTATAATTTAAATGAATACCTGTTATTGCCATATCAAATTCGTTTTCAGGTACCTTATATGCAACAATTTCATTTTTTACTTTTATTGTTAATTTTAAAAATGATAATCCCTCCTGTACTGCTGGCTTTATTAGAATATCATTAAATTGAGAAATTGATAATAATTCATTTTTGAACTTTTCTAAATTATGTTCGGGTAAACTTAACTGGGCATTTATTCCTTCTTTAGCAATATACACACGTCCTAAAACATCTAACTTTTTCCATTGACTATATAAATCATCTCTAAATTTATTTAAGTGCTTAAGATTTATATATTTATAAAATGAAATAGTAATGCGTTGAAAATCTTCATTTTCAATTTCTTTTAGTAATTGTTCTTTATTTTTTTTATTGTATAAACTTTTATTCATTGATATTTTGACATTTTCTAAAGCCAATAAATTACGAAATAATATATTCTACTTTTTACCAATGGGAACAATTTAATAATTTATTATATGACTAATTTGATATTTAAAATAAATATAAAGTTATAAATTTGAAATTCCTTATCCCTCCCAGTGAAGGGAAATCTGTTTCAAATTCTACAGATATCCTATTCAAAGAAACTGATTTTTTGTTTAAAAACAAAGTCAATCAAATCCATAAAAATTTGAAATTGTTGACTGATAACGATTTTAAAAAAGTATATGGCGTTGAAGGCGAAAAAGCAAAATTAATCCATAAACAAAATTTAAATATTAAAAATTCAGAATGTTCAACAGCTATTGAACGATACACCGGAACCGTTTTTTTCAATATTGGATATGATACTTTTAATCAAACAGAAAAAGAATTTTTCAATGAACATTTTCTTATTTTTAGTGGATTATTTGGCATGGTTTCGCCTATGACTTTGATTCCAAATTACAAATTAAAAATGAATGTACTCCAATTATATAAATTATGGAATCCCATTTTAACAAAAAAATTAAAAGAAGAGAATATCATTTTTGATTTATTGCCTCAAATCCATAAAAAAGCATATCAAAATGATAAAACCCAAAATATTGACTTTATTATTCTAAAAGATGGTAAAAAAATGCCGGCGGGACATTTTGGTAAAATGATAAAAGGCAAGTTCATTCGTTTTGTTTGCAAAAATCAACTTAACAATTTTGAAGATTTTATCCAATTTGAAGAAGATGGCTTTAAATGGGATCGAAATGTTTTTATGAAAGAAGAATAATGAATGTAAAGTGGTTGTTATTCACCTATAAATTTCTATTATTTTACTAATATCACTTTTTGGGTTTTTGTGTAAGATTCTGTTTTCATTTTAATAAAATAGGCACCACTTGATAAATGTTCAGCATGCCAATTTACAGAATATATCCCCGCCGTTTGATTTGAATTTATCAGTGTTGCTATTTGTCTGCCATTTAAATCATATACCATTAATGAAACTTGAGTTTCTTTAGGTAAATCATAACGGATTGTAGCAATGGGGTTAAACGGATTAGGGAATACAGGATGTAGAGCAAATTTTTCTGGAATTATATAATTTAATTTTTCATCCGCTAATCTGGATAATTCATCGGCACTTACAATTTCTACAGGGATGAGTGTCTCTGGATTATTAGCTAAATCGGTAATTATAAATTCACTGCCATCAGTTAGTTCTCCATCTCTGCCTAATCCTGTGGTTTCTAATTCAATCTCTACGATGGTACCATAACCAACAGGTATTTTTCTACCTTCAGGACTAAAAATCATTATGTTTATTTTATATTCTTCTGCGATAATATTATAGTTTACCCTCATTTCATCTGAGCGAATACCTTTTATGGCATGAAGTGGAATTTTATTATCAAACTGTAATTCAAAATGCAGAATATAAACATCCTGTTCATTGAGCATATCTATATTGTATTTGTATCGCTGTCCATTTTCCATGGCTTCAATGATGCCAGAGAGATAAGTGGTTGTAGCATTATTTACAATTGAATTATTCGCTAAAATGATATTTATTAATGCTAATACATCGGTTATATTTATTATACCATCTTGATTTAAGTCGAATACATGAAATTGAAAATTAAAATTAGGATTAGGATTACCCAAGATATAATTCACAAAAACTGGAATATCTAAAATGCTAATTTCCCCATCAGAATTTACATCACCGATGAGTTGGTTGAAATAAAATGCTCCAATATCTACTCTGGTTCCATCAGGATCATTTGGTGAATCAGGATTTCCTGCATCTATACAAGGGGATTTTGTTTCATCATCATTAGGGAAATTATCCCATTGTAATTGGTAATTCCAAAAATTAACATCAACAAAATTTGGATTAATGTCCAGTAAATCTGATTGTAAGGTATTATAATAATAATCTATATCATAATATAAATTATACCCTCCGTAGTATTGACCTAAGGTTAAAAAATATGTGAAATCAGCTCCATGAAAAATATTATTAAAAATTGAACCACTAACATTATTTTGACTACTTTCACATCCTATACTTAAACAATAATACAAAATGATATTAGAATTAATAAATGTACAATTTTCTATTATAAAACTTAGTTGTCCTTCAATAAAATAGTCTCCAGAGTCTTCGTACATTATACTATGTTTAATACCAAAAAAATTATTTTCAAAAATGGAATTTTTAATTGAAATATTTGCATTATAAGAGTAATTTTCTTCCGAATTCTCTCTATATTTACCATCAGACATTCCATTAAAATGTGCACCATTAATAAAAATATTGGCATTATCTCCAATTTCTATTCCTTTCCAATATGTTTCTAAAGTTTCAGAATTCAAATCAGTTCTTTTTTCTATAATTAATTCTCCATCAACCTTAAATAAAAAGCCTTCTGCAAAGCTAATTTCTGATCCTTCATTAATTTCAAAACTAACATCATTATAAATAATAAATTGATAATCAGGATTATCATTTATTTTATTTTATTTTCATATAATGGTACACCAATAGTTATTTCAGATTGTTCATTTACAAACACAATATCAAATGCAATAAAACCAGGGAATTCTTCATAATTAGGATTACTAAATAATATATTTTCACCAGTCCATTCTGTAAATTCATAGATGCCATCTTGTTTTGAAGTATATATTGGTATTTTTAATGAATATGTAGGTATTAGTCCTGAAAAGTAAGGATTATGTTCTATAAAAACTTTCATTGTTCCATCAGGACTCATCTCCATAATTGGTAAAAAGATATTGGGTTGTTCCCAATCATCATCAATTTCCTCAGAGTTTGTAATATGCCATGGGGAACGAAATTCATAATTAATTTCTTCTGACAATTCAAAAATTGCTGTTTCTTGATTTTTAAAAAAAGCATCATATACATTTATTCCGAATTGGAATTGAAAATTTGGTTGTAAAATATTGAAAGAATTATAATTGTCATTCATTATATAATGCCTTGTCATTCTTCCAACTTCTAAGATATTTTCGAGTTCAAAATGATTGGTTTGGATAGAATATGAGTCTCCAATAAATACAGGAATTGAACTTCCTGAAAGAAATTCATGGATTGAAAGTGATTGATGATTGGGGTTGTTATTTGTAATAGAAAGTGTTCCTCCCAAATTAATATTAGTTCCATATAGCTTATTTGTAAATGTAACTCTTGAGTAATTTTGAATTGCTTTCCAAAAATTAGAATCCATTAAACTCGTACCATAATTATAATTATTAAGGTCACATGCACTATTGGTATGCACTCCAATTGCATTGCCACTTGATTCTAAAACAATCGGGCACCCCGAATTTCCGTCCATTGTATCTACTGTATAATTTAATTGTATTCGCTCAATAGAATGAAAAGGACCTATTGAAGTTTGCAAAGTTCTATTATATTCATCTCTAAAATCAGTATTATTATTAATTGGTTGATATTCACCATCTTTACCATACCCAGATATTCGTATTATTTCATTTTCGGTTATATTTGAAGGTTGTTCAATTTCAAATGGTAAATCACCATCAAGTGCATCTAAGGGATGTAAACCAGAAATTGAATTTTCTTGTACATCAAATACCAACCAATCGTCACCTTTTACAACATAATACCCTACTGGATATTGGTCTTCTTCTCCAGGGTGAATTATATTTCCAAATTCATCAGAAAGGGGTACATTAAATTCAATTATTTGTTCATTCCAATGTGTTTCACTCAAATTACTTGAATGATGACAGTGTCCTGCTGAAATAAATAATCCATTTTCTATTAACCATGCTGTACACCCCACAGGATAGATTCGACCTAAAGCTTTATTTGAATAAGGTACTCGATCATCTTCACCACAAATGTTTCTATCGTCATTATTTAAAGTCTCGTTAAATTCAGCATATAATTTCTCAATCGAATAAAATATACTAATATCATTAAAATTAGTATATAAATCAATTTTTATGGAATTTCCATTAAAAAACATGGAGGTATTTCGCCATTTTTCTAATGAATTGTTATCAATTCTTTGATAGTATCCATCCATTAATGAAGTGATTATAAGGTAACTTTCCTCTCCTAAATTCAATTCACCAAAAAATAATCGAATATCTTTTGCATTTTCTTCAACTATTGTATGAGTGTGAACTAAACTATATTCTTCATTATTATCTTCCCCATTAAAAACTGGCGATACATAATCTATTTCTATCATTTGATATTGAGAAATAAGTAAACCAAGATAGATAGTAAAGATGATTTTTCTATTTAAAATTTTCACTCCTGTCTGTAACCTCTTGCTACAACTATTTTTTGACCACCATATGCATTTCCAACCATATAAAATTTATTATTTTTATAATCTGAACCCCTTGCTGATGAATGGCCAATCATATCACCAATAATAGAACTGGAATGCCAAACACCATTAAATACAACATAATAAAAATAGCTGGCACCACCTATAATTATATCATTTGGGGTATTCACAAATAATCCACTTCTAGGAAAAATTTGATGATAGATTTCAGGTGGGCGTAAGATAATAGACTCTTGTGTAAAATAATTATATTTCCACAAACCTTCTGCACTTCCAAAATAGGCGGTATCGCCTAAAACAGCTACATTAGGAATAAAATCTCCATATATACCGCCTAACACTAAATCTGTATCTTCATATAATATACTGACTTCATCATCGACAATTTCTAATGCTACAGTACCATAAGGAAATAGTGGATCATCTATAATATTATTCCAACCCGTAACAAATATATGAGAACCATCTGGATTTCCATGAATTGATTTTAAACTGTGATCTGTAACACCTTCTCCAATAAGGTTCCATTCATTATTTTCATAATGTAAAATTGTTCCAAGAGGTCCAACACAATAAATATTATCAGGACTGGTCCCCCACATTTTTTCACAGCCAATCATATTTGAAAAACCTAAATCCTGAAAATTATGAAGTATCCATTCTGTACCATTATACATAGAGGGATATGTCCACCCAATTACCCAAATATTATTTTCATCAAAATATAATATATCTGAAAACACCATTTGAAATGAATCTCCAAATAAAATTGTTGGGGTCAATTCATCATTTTCATAGATTAAGGCATCATAATTATGATAAATAACTTCTTCATCAATTATATCACATTCAGAAAATGGCCCCACTGCAATATAATCTTCATTTTCGGTAATTGAGATATCATTTAATACATTATAAAACCCACAACCAGTCATATAAATATCCCAAGCGAACTCAGGATTAAGTGAAGGATAGCAACATTCACTATAATTTACTACACATGGAATATTATTTTCTTCTTCACAATATGCATCTAAATTATCGATTATAATATCTACTATGATGATGATATCCGTTATATCTATTACATCATCTACATTTAAATCACCGAAAATAGTTTCTTGTTCTGAAGGAGGAGGAGGTATTTCTAATATAATATTTATAGTACGCAGAATGTCGAGTACATTTATACTTTCATCATTGTTTAAATCACCCAGAGTTTGAGCAAATGTAAAACAGAATAAAGGAAGCAGAAAAAGAGAAAATGGTTTACCCTGAGCGAAGCCGTAGGGAAAAAGAGGCAGGACAAAAGCATTCTTGATTGAAGGCAGGAAAAAATAAAAAATGGCTGTAAGTTTTATAAATGGTCTAAAATTCATTGCCAAACTTACATTAAAATAATAATATTTGTCAAATGGGGGGTGCAATGGTCAATTGAATATCGCATATTGTACAAGGAATGTTGAATGAAGAAGTATAAAAGTATCTAACAGTCTAACCTCTAATTTCTTAAATCTTTCTGGTGAACAAATTAGAAAAATTAAGAAAAATCACTCTTTTTAAAAAACTCAATCGCCTCATTCCTTTTTTCTATATTCTTAATTTTATTACAGCGTTCAAGAATACCCTTTCGGTCATAAATATGTTCTTCTGGTTCTTGCCGGACCGCCTTTAAAAATGAATGAAACGGATTTGTAATAAGGTGGTAAGTGAACATTAAAAATGTATTTTTTAAATAATAATATATACTTTCTGTAAAAAAATAACTGTAACTGATATTTGGTTCATTTGAAATTGTATAATGAAACCAATAAGGAGGTATATATAAAATGTCACCTGCTTCTAAAGTTAATTTAATTTCTTCCGTAACATTTTTATCCGTTACATATAATGGATTTGGGTGCAAAAAGGATTTATATCGAATTGAAGAAAATTTTTCACGACCTTTTGCAATATACCAATCTTTAGAATTATGAAGCTGTAGAATAAACCCCGAAATTATATGCGCATGTTTTGTAAATGTGCAGTCCTTAGAGCTTACAAATAATGTATGTTGCCGAGAGGTCTTGCCAAGTGAAAGAAAATAATCCATAATGGTTTGTTTATTATTGCGGAGAATGCGTTGATATTGAGTGTCAATTTTATGTTTAATTTTATTGCCCAATTTGGTATTTGCCCTTAACCTATACTTTTTACCTTTTTGAACTGCTGTTATAAAATTAGAAATAGAAATTATTTTTTTATCTGAATTCTCATCCAGAATGATAACATCCTTGTTACCATAATTATTTTCAATGAAGTCTAAATCAATTTTATTTTTCACATAATTTTTAAGGACAAAGGGCAATTTTTGATTATTAAAATAGTTTATAATATCCTCAATATTGTCATTTACCGTGAAAGTTTTAATATTTTCCATTGCTTAATTTAGTCCTATTATAAAAATAGTGGGTCACTTATTGTGACCCACTATTCCAAGCCGGATAGAAATTCTATCCGTACATTAGGGAGAGATTTTATTTAATTAAAAGTGCTTTTTGAACTTGAGCAAAAGCCGATTTTCCATTTTCCAAAATATTCAATTGGACAAAATAAACACCAGAAGGAAGTTCAGATGCATTCCATTGAACGGCATGTTGACCAATATTCATTGCTCCCAATTCAATTTTTTGAATGGACTCTCCTAAAATATTAAATATGGATATCTCAACATTTGTAATTTTATTTAATGAAAATTCAATATTTGTAACTGGGTTAAATGGATTTGGAGAAATTTGATTGAAAGAATAATCTTGTGGTATGTTTAAATATGAAATTTCTAAAACACTAAACGCATTATTATTATCATTTGAAAAAGTATAATTAACACAAATTTCATCCATTACTACATTAATCCATATTTCAGTTCCATCTTCATTTGATATTATTTCAGCAATTTCTTCACCACCATCATTTGGTCCAGTTCCATTATAAAAATCCAAAATCATGCTATTTTCGTTTAATGTATAATTTCCGATTGTATGAATTCCCGGACTAAAATATATACCCCCTGCTGATTCACAAAAACTTTGTATTGCAGGAATATCACAATCGATATCAATATCCCACTCACCACCTAATTCGATGCATGTATCAGTATTATCTACTTCACAATCTCCATAATACCAATATCCTCCTAAATTTTCACACTCTTCCTCTGTAGTATTTTCATCCCAATTACATTCTGAGTCGTCATCATAATTTCCACCGGCATTTTCACATACTTCTTGAGATGGTATTTCTAAAAATATACAATCAGTGTCAATATTGCTTTCTCCCAAATCTCCATTTTCATAAAAATATAAATTGGGTCCATTATTTGAAAAATTAAATAATTCATTAAACTCAGCAGAAGAAAGCCACGTTGTAAAAAGTTGTTATTCACCCTCAATGCATTCACTTAAAGGTTCCCCGTATTCATCTATTGTTTCTTCATATATACCACCATCTCCACACATACATTCATTGAAGCTTTCAAAATCTAATTCTATAAATGAACCGGTATAAAAATCCATTGTATAACATGTGTCAAAATTCATCCACATTCCCTCTCCAGCGATACACATTTCCTCATTAATCGAAAAATCATTTCCATCATCTAAACAAATTCCCTCCAATGTAGATATTTGTTCACCACTACATTCTTGGCTATCATAAAACCCCATTGATTCTGGATTCATAATCACGCAGGATTCAGTATCGTCACCCCCACATACACCTGAGCAGTCATACATATTTCCCTCACAATCACATTCATTTCCAGCCATATAAATACAACCATCATCACTCTCTGCATCTGAGTCATAATTACATGCATCTGGATCATTACACTCTTCTAAATTGGAAGTATTGATCGGATTATTTCTATTCTGTAGAAATTGATCTATTGAATTAACTTTATTTAATCCAAATTGATTTTTTGCAATCATAATTGAAAACATTATCATTGTAATTAATAGCACTTTATTCATCATTTTCTTTTTCCTTTTTTAATTAAAGTAAACATACATACTTTACTTGTCAAGAATAGTGCCAACTTAACATTCTCCTCTGTAAAGCAAAAGTGAAATTTAAAAATGAAATTAAAAGTGCAATATATTTCTTGCAGTAATTTTGTGTTTCTTCAAACCATTTTTTTTAAATATATAAAGGTATTTTTATAAACTATTTCAATTAGTTGCATGGATTAAGAAATAAAATCTTTGTAAATTTAGCCACTCGTTTTTCAACGAATTTTTAATATTTAAATAGGATGATAAATGATTATTTCTATACCAAAGGAAATTACTCCTGGTGAAAGCCGTGTTGCAATAATACCAGCGACTGTTAAGGAGTATATTAAAAAAGGTATTACGGTTAAAATTGAAACTGGAGCAGGGCAAGGTTCATTTATTACAGATGAAGAATATAAATCGGCAGGTGCAGAAATCATTTCCAATATTAATGATTTATATGCAAATTCTGATTTCATCTTAAAAGTAAATTCGCCCATAATGAATCAAGCTTTAGATATTCATGAAGTCGATATGATGAAAGAGGGTTCAGCATTTGTTTCATTCTTTCAAACAACTATTGATAAAGATGCGGTTCAAAAACTAACAGAGAAGAAAATTACTGGATTTTCAATGCATCTTGTACCAAGGACAACCTTAGCTCAAAAAATGGATGCACTTAGCTCTCAAAGTAATATTGCGGGTTATAAAGCGGTTCTATTAGGTGCGAGTCATATTGGAAAGTATATGCCATTATTAATGACAGCTGCCGGTACAATTCAACCTGCAAAAGTATTGGTCATTGGTGCTGGTGTTGCCGGACTACAGGCAATTGCAACAGCTAAAAGACTAGGCTCACAAGTAGAAGCATTTGATGTTAGACCAATTGTAAAAGAACAAGTAGAAAGCTTAGGGGCAAAATTTGTGGAAGTGCCTGCCGATGATGATGATGGAGTAGGTGAAGGTGGATATGCAAAAGAAACATCCGATGCATACAAACAAAAACAAGCAGAATTACTTAAAGTTCATATCTCAAAATCAGATTTAGTAATTACAACCGCTTTAATACCAGGACGACCAGCTCCTAAAATTATTACTAAAGATATGGTAAATGGAATGCATGGTGGCTCTGTTATTATGGATTTAGCTTCCGAAAATGGTGGAAATTGTGAATTAACAAAACCTGGGGAAATAATTAATTTAAATGGAATAATTATTGATGGTTCATTTAATATTCCTGGAACCATGCCAATTCATGCAAGCCAAGTATATTCTAAAAATGTAAGTGCATTAGTAAATTATATGTGCCCAGAAGGTGAGCTAAAATTAGACATGGATGACGAAATAATTTCAGGCTCTATGTTTACACATAATGGAGAAATAGCTGATGAACGAACTGCAAATGCTTTAAAAGGAGATTCATAAAATGGATATGATAAATATTTTAACTGTTTTTATTATGGCAATTTTTGTCGGGAATGAAATTATTAATAAAGTTCCACCGACACTACACACACCTCTAATGTCTGGTTCTAATGCCATTTCTGGAATTGCAATTGTAGGAGCAATAATTGCAACAAAAATAAACGGTGAATTAGGTACTTATTTAGGTTTTGTTGCTGTAATATTTGCTACAATTAATGTTGTGGGTGGGTTTTTAGTTACCGACCGAATGCTTAAAATGTTTAAAAGAAAGAAGTAGGAGTATAAATTGGAATATATAAATATCGCGTATGTAATTAGTGCAATCTGCTTCATCTTTGGTATTAAGATGTTAAGTCACCCAAAAACAGCTCGTAATGGAAACTCTCTTGCATCAATAGGAATGCTTATTGCAATCGTTTCAACATTATATGGTGGAGAAGTTTTAAATTTTAAACTTATCGGTATCGGTGTCCTTATTGGTTCAATCATTGGTGGAATAGTTGCTAATAAAATTGAGATGACTCAAATGCCTCAAATGGTTGCAATTTTTAATGGGCTAGGTGGTGGAGCATCGGCATTAATTGCAAGTGCTGAGTTTTACACACAATACCAAAATAACCTTTCAACTTTTATGTTAGTCACTATAATTTTATCTGTAGTAATTGGTACTCTTACACTCACAGGAAGTTTTATTGCGTTTGGTAAACTACAAGGGTTTGTATCAGGAAAACCAATTACATTCCCAGGGCAACAACTAATTAATGGCTTAATGGTAATCTCAATTGGGGTAATGGGTACATATATAGTTAATACTCCAACAGAAATTAATTTTTTCTATGGTATATTAATTATTGCTGGAATTATTGGAGTTACATTAACTATTCCAATTGGTGGTGCAGATATGCCCGTAGTGATTTCATTATTGAATTCGTATTCTGGTGTTGCCGCCGCCGCAACAGGATTTGTGTTAATGAATAATGCACTTATAATTAGTGGTGCTTTAGTAGGGGCATCAGGTCTTATTTTGACACAAATTATGTGTAAAGGAATGAACAGATCTTTAGCGAATGTTATATTTGGTGCAGTTGGTGGCGATACTGCAATAGCCAGTGGCGGACAGGCACAGGAACTAAATATTAAAAGTTATTCCACTGAAGAAGCTGCAATGATTTTTGATGCTGCAGAGAAAGTAATTGTAGTTCCAGGTTATGGGCTTGCAGTTGCCCAAGCTCAGCATGCAGTTAGAGAAGTTGCAGAATGGCTAGAAGCTCAAGGTAAGCAAGTATTATATGCTATTCATCCCGTTGCAGGGCGAATGCCCGGCCATATGAATGTTCTTTTGGCAGAAGCAAATATACCATACGAATTACTCAAAGACTTAGATGAAATAAATCCAGAGTTTGAAGATTGTGATGTTGCCTTAATTTTAGGGGCAAATGATGTCGTTAATCCGGCAGCACGACATGATACATCAAGCCCTATTTATGGCATGCCTATATTAAATGTAGATAAAGCGAGAACAGTAATTGTGAATAAACGATCTATGAATCCTGGTTTTGCAGGTATTCAAAATGAGTTATTTGGATTTGATAATACAATTATGGTTTTTGGTGATGCTAAAGATATGTTAGGAAAATTAATGTCAGATTTAAAGGAATTATAAAAAATATTTTAAAATATTAAGTACAAAAAAAGCAGTCAATTAACTGACTGCTTTTTTTTTATTTTAACAATAATTTAATTTTTAATTTATCAAGCTATTATCTACTATAAATAAAATAAGTAATAATGGTAAATAATAAATGGTAGTCTTTAGCAAGATTTTAGCCGTTTTACCATTTTGATCTAAAATTAACCCCATACTTGCAAAAAAGAATATCATTCCGATAACAATTGTACCAATTAAATAAAAAGTACCTGCAATCCCAACCATAGTTGGTAAAATACTATAATAAATCATAAGAAAAGTAAAAATGAAAATATGAAGGCGAAAAATAAATAATTTTTCTTCCCCTGTGTACATTTTAAACCCTCCTTTTTTATAATCCTTACGGTAAATCCAAGCAATCGATAAAAAATGTGGAATTTGCCAAGCATATAATATTCCACCTATTATCCAAGCCTCTTTTGATAATTCACCTGTTGCAGCAAGCCATCCACCTAATGGAGGTAAAGCGCCTGGAATTGCACCCATTAATGTATTTAATGGGGTCTTTCTTTTCATAGGGGTATAGACAAATACATATAGAATTAATGTTATTGCAGATAAAATAGCAGCACCCTTGTGAACAAAAAACCAAAATAATCCAATTCCAATTAAAGACATCAATACACCAAAAATTAAACCTGATTTCCTTGTTATAACTCCCGCTGGAATGGGTCTATTTTTTGTCCTGTCCATTAATTTATCTAAATCGGATTCGCAGTATTCATTTAATGCAGCAACACCAGCCGAAGAGCAAATTGCTCCAAAAATTAAAGAATAAATTAATAAATTATTATAACTTGATAATTCAATCCCCTTTTTTACGATACCCGCATAAAAGCCAAACCATGTAGAAATAAAAACCATGAGTGTTATCTCTGGCTTTGATAATTGAAAATATGCTTTTAATTTTGTTAAAATAATTAATTCCATTTATTATTAATAAAAAATTTATCTAATTCCAAGATTGTTAATTTACCAATTAACTCACCAATCGAATGAATGGTAAAATCCTAAAATACTAGTTGTTGGTGCATTTGTTTTTATTCTCTTAAATTTGGGCTTCTGGAAATTAAAAATAAATTTATTTAAGGAGTATAATGTTAAAATTCAAAATAAGTGTAATTCTTTTATTGGTTAGTTCATTGACATTGGCAGGTACAATTTCAGGGACTGTTACTTTTGATGGAAAAACACCAAAAAGAAAAAAACTAAAGATGAGTGCTGACCCCGTTTGTGGTTCTGCTCATAAAACACCCGCTCTAAGCGAAAAATTAGTTGTAAATGATAAAGGACAAATAAAAAATGTATTAGTTTGGGTAAAAGGTGCAAAGGGTGGTTCTGCATCACCAGCTGTTCTTGACCAAAATGGATGTATGTATAGTCCTCATGTTATTGGTGTTCAAAAAGGGCAAGATTTATTAATTAAAAATAGTGATGCAACATTGCACAATATTCATTCTATGTCGAAAGAAAATTCATCATTTAATTTTGCAATGCCTAAAGTGGTTAAAGAAAAGAAAGTATCCTTTGACAAAATAGAAGAGCCGTTTGCAATTAAATGTGATGTTCACCCTTGGATGAAATCATGGGTTTCTGTATTTGATCATGGATTTTTTGCTGTAACTGATGAAAATGGACATTTTACAATTGAAGGTGTTCCTGCAGGTGAATATGAAATCGTTGCCTGGCAAGAATGGTTCAAAATGAAAGGTGTTATTACTCAGAAAGTAAAAGTAACTGACGGTGAATCTGTTGCTGACTTTACCTTTAAAAGACCATCAAAAAAGAAATAATCATTTCTTAAATAGAAATTAATTTAATGGGGTAAGTATTCTTACCCCATTTTTTTTATATGATTTATCAACCTGAAAAATATAATTCAAAACTACATGCATGGTCTATTTTGACAATGATATGTACTTTTATTCTTATCTTTATTGGAGGATTGGTTAAAAGTACTGAATCCGGACTATCTGTCCCCGACTGGCCTACAACTTATGGCGAAAATATGTTTCTATTTCCCATATCAAATATGGTTGGGGGAGTTTTATATGAGCATGGTCACCGATTATTTGCATCACTTGTTGGGGCTTTAATTTTAATCCAAACTGTTTGGATATTTTTAATTGACTCTAATCTGTGGTTAAAAAGAATAAGTTTATTTACTTTATTTACTGTTATTTTTCAGGGAATATTAGGCGGTTTAACCGTACATTATTTACTACCTGTGTGGATTTCTGCTTCGCATGGTACAATTGCTCAAACTACACTTTGCCTAACTGTTTTATTAACAATAATCACTTCTCAATCTTGGAATAAAAAACCTGAATTATTCCTTAATCCTAAAATATTTAAAATTGCCTTAGCCGTTACAATATTAATTTGGACTCAACTTATATTAGGTGCAATTATGAGACATTCTGAAGCAGGTCTCATTGCATTTGACTATCCGACAATGAATGGAGATATAATACCTAAAATTTCAAAAATAACAGAATATAATAATTTACGAAATGAGTTTATTTGGGAGAATATCGAAAATTCAGATTCTACATTATCACAAATAGATGTATTGGACGAACACTTAGAACCAATTACTTCTTTTAAATTATTAATTCACTTTGCACATCGTACTTGGGCGTTAATTGTATTTGGTTTTATTTGTTATTTTTGGTTTTATATTTTTAAATATTCAAAAAATAACCGACAATTTATAACAGGAAGTTCAATTTTATTAATAGCAGTATCATTACAATTTATTTTAGGTATTTTTACAATTTGGACAATTAGAGATATTTTAATTACTACACTTCATGTTGGAAATGGCTCTTTTGTTTTAGCTTCTAGTTTTTATTTAACAATATGGTCATGGCGATTAAAAAATAAAAATTAATTCATAAATTTATAATAGCAGATATGCCAATGCAATAAAAAAGCCTCTAAATAAGAGGCTTTTTTATTCGTTTAAATTTATTAATTTAAATTATCTCAAATTTTCCCAATGAATATTATATGTTTCATATTCATATTTTGAACCTTTAGGTACATTTACTGCCACTGAAAAGGAACCAACATCACCAGGCTCTAATGCAGAATCCGTGATTACACCATTTGAATATTTAATATTCGAGCCATCGACAAATGCAGAATCAGATGCAATTAATCCTGTATTTTCATCCCATAAACTAAATACAATACGAACAAAATCTGCCTTGTATTTTCCACTATTTACAAGTGAACCCGAATATACAAATGTTTCTCCTTCATTTCGTTGCTCAGGGCCTGAAAAAGTACCTTGCAATTTTACCTCCGGTGCGGGAGCAGAAACTTCATCATATTTTTCAATAGTTGCTTTATCAAGTGTGATTTGACCTAATTGAGTTTCTACTGTCATTTTATCCGAATCTTCATTTAAAATATTTCCATGCACAATAGTACCATTTGAAAGTGTAATTCGATGTTTTAGATGTGGAGCTTTTATCATTTTAAACATTTCATTATTAACCCGAGGAACAGAAACCCGTGAATCATATTCAACAATACGAGCTTTTAATTCATTCATTTCTCGTCGTAAATCATCCAATGATTCTTTCACGGGGTAAAAAGAACCCGACATCACTAAATTTGTTTCAACAACCTGTGCATCCGAATCTTCCTCAAATGGTATTTCACCAATTTCTTCTTCAGTTTCGGCTATAGTTCCAATCTCCTCAACTGCATCTTCATCTGTTGATTCAGGGGAAGGATCATCTTTTTTAAAT
Source organism: Fidelibacterota bacterium (assembly GCA_014381925.1). Classification (GTDB taxonomy): domain Bacteria; phylum Fidelibacterota; class Marinisomatia; order SCGC-AAA003-L08. The sequence goes on from JACNKR010000067.1 coordinate 24,742, forward strand.
AATGAACATCCTGTTAAAAAAAGTAACATCAATAATAAAGATAAAAACTGTCTCATTAATTAACCTCCAATTGGATTTGACCTATTGAATGTGCTTTAAATGCAGCCATTCTCAGTTCATTTTTGTAATCATCAAATTTTTTCATTTTAACCAACATATCTAATATTTCGGGGTAAAACATATAATTTTTTGGATTTTCTAATATAGTAATAATTTCACTCAACACTGATTCATCATTAAAATCTCCAACAGCCCTTAATGCTTGAAGCCTCATTGACTGTGGGTAATCCTCTGATTTTACAATTTCTTTCAATGGTTGTAATAAAGTAGGATCTTTAAATTCAGAAACTGCACTTAAAAGATGATTTAATAATTTAGAATATTCATCCTTCCCATTATTATAAGCTGTTAATATTTGAGATATCATTCGGCTTTCTTCAATATCTCCCATTGCATGTAAAGCAAATTCTTTAGCTTTTAAATTTGTTTTAGGATCTCCAAGCATATCCAAAAAATAATCTGTCACTTCGGGGCCTTCTTTTTTTGATAAAATATCAATCGCGATACTTCTTACGCCCACATCAATATCATTATTTTTTGATATATTAATTAACCACGGAATTACTTTTGTGTCTTCCATAGCACCCAAGGAGTAAGTTAAAATAGAATCCATTCTAACCTGCTGTCTTTTACTTATTTCATACAATTCAAGCAAAGTAGTAATAGCATCTTGTGTTCCGACATTACTTATTGCATTCATATAAGCTTTCCGAGTTTCAATGATTTTATCCTCAGTTGCCATTAGCCCCTTTGTTAAATATGGGTTAGAATGCTCATCACCAAATTCTTTTAACATATTTATCGCTTGAATCATTAAATCCAAATCAATCAAACCACTTCCACCAACTGTTTGCTGTACGGCTTCTATCGCCATTGGATGACGACTATCTTTAAGTGCAGTTAATGCTGCCATTCGCACATTAGAAGCTTGAGCTTGATCTTGAAAAATTTTCACAAGTTCAGCAACCGCATCTTCTTTACCATCAATATATGCTAATCTATGCTTCTCTACTTCTTCTAATGAAAAAACAGTACTATTTGCCGCGCATCCCCAGAAAAGGAAAAAAGAAAGCAACAATAATATACTTTTTTTGTACATATTAAAATTCCAGTTTATTTTCATTTTGTAAATCCTAGTTTTAATTAAACATTTAAATTAGGATGATTATTCCAATTTAACTGTTTCCACCCATTTTCATCACGAATGGTAACCGTAAAATATTTAATCCAATCGCCCATCCAAATTAAATTTTTATTCTCATTCGTATTTATACCTGTTTTATGGTAATGTCCCACCAAAATGGTATGATAACCCTTATCAAATTGAGTATGAGCATATTCCCCAATATCCTTCGTAACCTCCTCATACTCTGTATATCCTTCGGTGAAATGCCGACTTGTCTTGGATACCTTGCTTGCTATTTTACATCCGATTTTAGGTCGAAGTAAACCAAAAAAATAAATGGATATAGGATGCCTAATAATTCTTTTCATTAGACGATAACCATTATCATTTTTTAACAAGCCATCACCATGAATCACCTGAATTTTTTCGTTTCCGATGTTGAAATCAAGATTTTCATGATATATAATAGCACCAAATTTAGAGCGAAAATACCCAAAATCCCAAAAATCATGATTACCTAATACATAATGGATTTCTATTCCATTTTTATTTAAGTCTTCTAATGCTTCAAATATACTTTCATAGCCTGGCATTTGAGCATTTCCATAGTCAAACCAAAAATCTAAAAAATCGCCACCAATTACCAATGAACCACCCGTTAATTTAATTTTATCAAATAAACTAAATAATAGTTCTCGTCGTTTACACTCATTATTTAAGTCTGTAAACTGAAAATGATTATCGGAAATAAAATAAATGGGTGTGTTCATTTAGTAAAAATTACGGGGTTTAGTGAATAGAATCATAGAAAATACACAACTATACAAATTTATCTCAAACTGAAAATAAAATGTTTCTTAGTTTTATAGGTTTTGTGACGAACAAAAAGAGTTAATAACCATTAAAATTATGATGAAAATTAATATTACTAAAATTATAGCCTTTATATACCTTTCAATTTCCTTTGGACAATTTGGACAAAATATTGTTCAATATGACAAATTTGATTGGTATTACATTCAATCAAACCATTTTGATATCTATTATTATAATCAGGGGTTTTCTCATGCTGAATATGTCGCACATGAAGCTGAGCAGGCATATAAACATATTTCTAAATATTTAGATTGGGATTTAACAAATAGATATTCAATTATTATTTATAATTCTCACAATGATTTCCAACAGACAAATGTAGTGGAATCCTATATGTATGAAGGCATCGGAGGCGTTACTGAATTATATAAAACACGAGTTGTAATCCCATTTGATGGTTCTCATAGTGAGTTTAAACATGTAATTCATCATGAACTTGTTCACATGTTTATAAATGATTATTTATATGGAGGAAGTTTACAAAATTTAATTACTAAACAAATTAGCTATATTATTCCACTATGGATGAACGAAGGACTCGCTGAATACTTATCAGGTGATTGGAATACAGCATCCGATATGTGGATTAGGGATTTAACTTTAAATTTTGGAGAGCTACCATCTTTTAATCAACTTGGTGGATATTTAGCATATCGCGGGGGACAATCTGTTTGGAGATTTATAACTGGCAAATGGGGAGATGAAGCCATTGCTGAAATTTTTTATCAAATTAAAAACAATAAAAGTGTAAATAAAGGGGTTGAATCTGCACTTGGAATGAAATTGAATGAAATAAATGAACAATGGCATGACTATTTAAAAGAAAATTATTTCCCTGAAATTTCGAATAAACAAAAATTAACAGATATTGCTCGACAATTAACGGATCACAAAAAATTAGGGAATGGATATAATATTGCGCCTGTAATTTCACCTGATGGAAGTAAAATAGCAATTTATTCTAATAAATCTGGAAATATGGCTCTATATCTTATTTCATCTGAAACGGGAAAATTTTTAAATAAAATAATTCAAGGGGAGCGAAATTCTGAATATGAAGAATTGCATATTTTAAAACCAGGAATTTCATGGTCGCCAGATGGTTCTGAGCTAGTATTTTCGGCAAAATCAGGAAAATCTGATGCTTTATTTATTTATAATTTGGAAACAGAAAAAACACGAAAAATCAGATTAGAATTGGAAGGTATTTTTAGACCAACATGGAGTCCACTTGCAGATGAAATTGCATTTATTGGAAATGACGGTAAAACAAGTGACATCTATATTTATGATTTATTTACAGAAGAATTATTAAACTTAACAGATGATTGGTTCACCGAAGACCATGTATCTTGGAGCCCCGATGGTTTAGATTTATTATTTATTTCTGATAGAGAGAATTATCTTACAGAAAAACAACCTTTATCAAAATTTACACACTCTTTAGAGCAAACGGATATTTATTCAATTTCACGAAGCAGTGGAAAAATTTCTCAAGTTACAAATACGGAGTGGAATGAATCTTATCCTGTTATGACACAGGACAGAAATTTAGCATTTGTTTCTGATAAAACGGGGATTAACAATATTTATCTATTAAACAATGAATTATCAACTCCGAAAGCTATCACAAATGTTCTCACCGGAATTTCACAATTAAACTGGAATTCTGAATATTCTCAACTTGTATTTTCAGGTTTTCAAGAAAGTGGATATGATATTTATTTATTTGTTAATCCATTGGATCAATTAGAAAACAACCACAATCCTTCAATATTAAATTGGGTAAATGAAAAAAAAGAAGCTGAATTTAAAGTAAATCAAAATAGAGATAGAAATATTGGCAATAGTGATGAATATAAAAATTATGTATTTGCTCGCGGCCGAAAGCCAATAATTGAAGAAAACCAAAAAACAATTGAACTTCCAGATTCATCACGATTAGATGATAAAGGCAATTTTATTTCAAAGAAATATTTAACTCGGTTTTCGCTTGATTTAGCTCAAGGATATGCTTCTTATAATACACTCTATTCTCCAAAGGCAATGGCGTCATTTTTATGGAGCGATGTTTTAGGTGACCATAAAATATATCTTGGTACGCAAATGCAAATTACATCCTTGAGAAATTCAGATTATTATTTATATTATCGATTTCTTCCATTTAAAATTGATTATAATTTTCTTTTTTATCATACCGCTATTAATTTTTTAGATAATAATTTCAGAAATACTTTTATAGACTTAAATGGTAATGAAGATCGAGAACCTGAAGAACCACTTTATTATCAATCTTATTTAAGGCAATTATTATTAAATGGTACGGCATCATTTCCGACATCTCGATTTAAACGGTTTGACTTAGCACTTAAATTTGGTCATGTTGAAAAAGTATCTCTTTGGGAAGTAGGGCAATCAGATTATGGAATTACAGTTGAAGAAAAATCAGATGGTGTTTTTGGTGCATCACTTTCTACTTTTATTCCATCAGTAAGCATGGTTTGGGATAATACACTTTGGGATTATATTTTTCCCTTTAAAGGTTCACGATTTAATGCAACATTTAAAACAAGCCCAAAAATTGGAGATAATGGACTCACTTTTCATTCACTTATATTAGATTATCGAAAATATCATCCTATAAAAAATGGTATCAGCTTGGGGGGTAGGATATATTCAGGTTATAGCTTTGGAGATAATGCCCAACTATTTAAAATGGGTGGTTTACCATGGGTGTGGTCTTCATTAGGGTCTGAATATTATGCTACTCATGAAGAAAATAATTTAGATTATGACCTTGAATCTGTTTATTTTTCAGAATATGTTATGCCCGTTCGTGGAGCACAAATAAATCAAAAATATGGGTATGGTACTTTTTTATTAAATATGGAAATTCGATTACCTCTATTAATTTACTATTTTCCTGCAATTAAATATTTAGGACAAATAAGTGCGGTTGCCTTTTCAGATTTTGGTTTTACATGGGATAAAAAAATACCCACATGGTCAGAAGAAAATTGGGATAATAATAATCCTGAAGGATTTATTTGGACTTATGGTATTGGTCCTCGTTTTATATTCCTAGGGCTACCATGGCAATTAGATTATGCATGGCATGCCAATCCTTATAAAAAAGAAAAAACAACACGGTCTTGGTTTTTAACCATTGGGCTTGACTTTTAACAAATAGAGATACACTTTGAAAATTTTTAATTTAGAAAAATCCTGCTCTGAAACTAGTGCAAGAACAGGCGTATTATCTACAGACCATGGAGACATTCAAACTCCATTTTTTATGCCTGTAGGTACTTATGGAGCTGTAAAAACACAATCCTCAGATGAAATCAAAAACCTTCCGAGTCGTATTCTCTTGAGTAATACTTATCATTTATTCTTACGGCCAGGAACTGAAATTTTAGAACAAGCGGGCGGTTTGCATAAATTCATGAATTGGAATGGAGCAATATTAACTGATTCTGGTGGATTTCAAATTTTTAGTTTAAAAGGGTTTAGAGAAATTACAGATGATGGAGTTACCTTTCAATCTCACTTAAATGGAGAAAAACACCATTTAACACCTGAAAGGGTTGTAGATATTCAGCGATCCATTGGTTCTGATTTTATGATGATGTTAGATGTATGTCCGCCGGGTGATGCAGACCATAAAACTTGGATTGATGCATTAGAAACAACAACTCGATGGGCAAAACGCGGAATGGAGCATTTTCGAAATACTGATCCACTTTATGGCTATCATCAAACTTTATTACCCATTGTTCAGGGTGGAACTAATCCTGAATTACGGAAAAGGTCAGCAGGTGAATTAATTGAACTTGATGCAGATGCATACGCAATTGGTGGACTAGCTGTTGGAGAATCAAAGCCTGAATTATTAGATATTTCAGAGCTCACAGCATCTCTTCTTCCCAAAGATAAGTCTCGTTATTTAATGGGTGTAGGCACTCCAGCCGATTTAGTACGATGTGTTGCTAGGGGAATTGATATGTTTGACTGTGTTATGCCAACCAGGAATGCTCGAAATGGTCAATTATTTACCTTAAATGGAAAAGTAAATATAAAGAATGCAAAATATAAAGCCGACTTTTCTCCTATAGATGATACAGGTTTTGCACCCATGTCTGAACAATATTCAAAATCATATTTACATCATTTATTTAGAACAAATGAAATTTTAGGTTTACGAATTACCACTCAACAAAATTTAAGATTCTATATATATTTAATGGCCGAAATGAGAAAAGCAATACTAAATGATTCATTTAAACTTTGGGCAAATAATTTCTTATTTAATTATGATGGTGGGAAAATTTAATTAATTTGAACTCTTATTTTTAATTATGAAAATCGAAAATAATAAATATTTAATTACAGATGATGATGGAATAACACGATGTTGGTGGGGAAATGAACCATCTGATTATAAAGATTATCATGATAATGAATGGGGACGACCAACAAAATAGGACTTTCAACTATTTGAAAAAATTTGCTTAGAAGGTTTTCAATCTGGACTGTCCTGGTTAACTATTCTCCGGAAAAGAAATAATTTCAGGGAAGCGTTTTTAAATTTTGACTTTAACCAAATTTCAAAATATAATAATTCAAATATCTCTCAGCTCCTTCAAAATGCAGGTATTGTCAGGCACCGCGGTAAAATTGAAGCCACAATCAACAATGCTCATCGTGCAATTGAAATTGTAAATGAATTTGGAAGTTTGGCAAATTATATTTGGAAATGGAAACCCAAAACAAATGAACTACATGTTGGAAATGATAAATATAATCATCCAATTCCAAGCATTACACATACTTCTAAATTATTAAGTAACGATTTGAAAAAAAGAGGATGGAAATTCTTTGGCCCAACGACTGCCTACGCATTTATGCAAGCAATGGGCTTAGTAAATGATCATATAATTGGTTGTTTTTGTCATAAAGAAATCAATGAACTGCATAACTATTTTGAAACACCAAATTCATAAATAAATAATTAATAAAGTGCTACACCCTCTCCACCGAGAGAGGATTAAAATGGGGAAGCTATTTTATTTTACCAAAAAAAGCCCTGTATTTCTACAGGGCTTAAGGTGTGAGGTAGGGACTT
>JACNKR010000007.1 GCA_014381925.1 Fidelibacterota bacterium
TAAATAAGGATGATTTATCATGAGGGAATTAAGACAATTGTAAAATAGTCGAACTAATGCCTGGATGTTACGCTTTTTCTGTATGGGCATTATTTTTATATAGGCTGTACATGGTTGGCGGCGACTATACAAATCAATCTGTGGTATCGTTCTTTCCACATTCAAGTACCCCATCTTTCACCTTTTCCCACTGACCATCACGAAAAACATGAACTCCGTAATAATATGAAATTATCTCTGATGCTTTCTTCTTTGATATTTCATGAAGTAATAATTTAGATAATTCAGTTCTTTCACGATTATCTAAATACGGAGAATCAAGTAATTTAGTAAGTGTATTTAACTGCTTATCTGTAGCGGTATCTTCATTTTTATCAGAAACAAGGCTATTATTATTAAAGTCATTATCCAGTGGTATCTCCTCCGCAGGTGTCGGGTTTAATCCTGCCATTACAGCCAGAAAACTAAGGGGAATGCGATAACATTTTCCTGTTGCCCTGGTAATCGACATGCTCCTTATAGCATATTCATCTGCATTTCTCCATCTATTTTCTTTATTAGAGCACATGGCTTCACCTGCACCTACTACTTTATCACCAAATTGAACTTCTACACGAGATTCATAAGCAATTTCATCATCACGGTCAAGTTTTCTACTATATTTAACAATCGGGAATAATCCAAGTGTCGCAGCAACTGTAGTCCACCATTCCACCTTAGGATATTTCTTATTATTTATTATAGCGATAAATTCTTCACCTTGACATTTACTCGACATGACCTGAACGATTTCCTGCATTTCAGATAATGCTTTCTTTGGTGTTCGACTAAATAATTGATACGTTGTATCAATATTATGATTAAATGGTTTTAATTCACCATTCTGTGTTATGGATTGTACTTCCATTTTCTTTCCTTTCTTTTACATTAACTATTTCCATATCGTGTGACTCACGATCAATGGAAAGAGATTCTAAATCTGTATATGGCTCTTGTCCTGATATCCATTCAATTAAACAATTAACTGAATCTGTAGGACAAGTAACGGGTACTTCAATCACTCTTTTTTCGATCCAATGAACGGTAACTATTTTCATATTAGACCCTGTTCTGTAAAGCTCGTTACATTTAATCCTGCGATGATGATGTGGTCGTGGATGGTAACATCAATTGTTTTACACGCATCCATTAATTTCTTGGTAATTGAAATATCCTCTTTTGAAGCATTTGGATTACCCGACGGATGATTATGAGCTATAATTAAACTTGCACTTCCCAGTTCTATAATCTTTCTTATTACTTCTCTGGTATAAACAGCTGACGATGTTAAACTACCTTCAAATAATACCTCGGTAGATATAATTTTATTACATCCATTTAAAAATACAACGACAAATTGTTCTTTGAACCTATCAGTAAAGAATGGTCTTAAATGCCGTATAACATCATTAGAGCATGATATTTGCTTTCCAACTGGAAGTGTGAATCTTTTTACATACTCCTCCTCGAGCATTGAATCAGATATACATGATGCATCGCTTAGAGGTGCGTTTTTACTCGTTATTTGAGCATTTTGTGAGGTGTTTTTCATTGGTAGTGTTCCTTTTTAATTTATTTTATAAAAACTCATTTCTCTGTAACATCTATTTATTATATTAACCTGTTTAGCAGAGAAGAAAATCATTTAATTAGATTAATAATTGGGACAGAAATGGTAGAAAATCAACAACAAATAATGTCAAGGACAAGGTATTTAGTCGAGGTTCTTGATACAATTGAATCCTCATTATTCAAACATGAAAGTTTGATAATAGAATTAGTAGGTCAGGCAGGTGTAGGAAAAACAGTATTAATTAACCAATTAATATCATTTATAGAAGGGCAGTATTTATTTCCTCAATTAATTAAAATTACGGGTCATTCTAATTTAAATATGAATGATGAATTAAATAATTATGCAGAAAGAAATGGAATATTATCAACAATTTCAGATTTAAAAAAGGGTAATGATAGCACCACAATAAATAAACTATTTATCCAGTTATTTGATGTTAGAAAAGACTTTCTATTAATTTTAATAGATGATTCTCATTTACTTTCTGAATCTATTATTTCTACTTTAAAACAATTATTTGATTCATATAATAATGACCGTATCATATTAATCTTATCAGGAAGAGAAAATAGGTTAAATGATAAAAGTATTCAAATTGAATCATTTTCTAAAAGTGAATTGTCTGATTATTTTAATCAATTATTTTATACAGATTGGGTAATAAAAAATAGTGAAACTGTAAAATGGATATCTAATATTACAGGGAATTTACCATTTCACCTTTCACTGTTAATTAATGCGTGTATTAAGCAAGGATTACTAAGTCAATACTATGTCGCACCATTCGATTTATTTAAACAATTTAAATATCCCCAATCCATACTGGAAGCTGTGGACAAAAATTATACCTTAAAAGAATTAAATAAATCGAAACAAAAAGTAATTGAATATTTAGTGTTTTCAAATAGAAGTAAATCGCTAAATGAAATACACAAGTTTGGAATAGAAGTTTCTCAGGATGAATTACTTCAATTAGAAAAAGGTGACTGGATAAACCAAAATGATGATCAGATTAATTTATATCATCCATTAATACCTGAAATAATTATTAAGCAAATCAGTTCACAAAATCAAAATAATTATCATTTAAATATCATTGAAAATGATAAATCTATATCCAATGAAGAAAAAGTACATCATTTAATTAATTTAAAAAAGATTCCAATAAAATATAATGACTTTTTATTACAACATGCAGATGAGCTTGATAATAACAAATTTATACATTCAGCATATGAAATTCTAAACCATATTGAACCTAAATCAGTTTTAATAAAATATAAAATAGGAAGGTTATTATACCATTTACATCGCTTTTCAGAGTCAATTGATATATTAATACCTTTAATGAAAAAAACTCAGTTTGATGAAATTGATAAAGTATATTCACTTATCGCAGAATGTTATTTTGTGACAGGCAAATTTAAAGAATCAGTTGAAATGTATGAAAAAGTGTTAACATTAGATATATCTGATAATTCTAAATACAAAATGAATGCAAATTTAATAATTAAATACTTTCAAGTAAGAGATATAGAAAATGTAGATAAAACACTAAAATATTTAAAAAATAATTCAGATAAATCAAATGAAAATCGATTAGAATATTTAAATGCAATAAATATCATCCATACTGTATCACCAATGGATGTTGATGTTATTAAAACCTGCAATGAAGGAATAGAAATTGCTAAAACTATAAATAACCACCATTCAATAGTTAAATTTAAAATCTATAAAATGGTCTTTTATAAAAAATTAAATAATCATGAAAAAGTGATATCTATTTGTAGAGAAAACATTGATTATGCAAAAGTAAATATGGTACCCTCAATAGAGGTAAATTCTTGGATTAATTTAGGAAGTTCTTATGCAAATTTAGGAAACTATGTAAAAGCGATTCATTCATACGAGAGGGTGATCAAGCTTTATGAAAAGTTAAACACATTTTCAAATTACCATTCTTCTAAATTAAATATTGGAATATGGTATTACCATATTGGTAAAATGAAGAAAGCAAAATTATATTATGAATATGTAATTAAACATATTGATGAAATTCCTAAGATGCAAAAGCAAGAATCTAAAATTGCGATAGGTGAATATTATTTATCTGAAAAAGAATATGAAAAATCTGAATCGATATTAATTGAATCAGTCAATGAATCTAAAGAGTTAAAACTACCTGATTTTGAAATGAAAGCAACTCATTTGCTCTCTGTTATATATTTTAATAAAAACAGAGAAAAGTCCGACACGTATTTTAAACTTTCAGAAGATTACATGGTAAAACATGTTAAAAATAATTTACTAAGTGAGTTTTATCATTATCGAATTAATTTATTATCAGAAAATGGCAATATTTCTAATATAGAAGAATTAATTAATAAATGGACTAAAATTGATGATTCAACTCAGTTAAAATCTGCGATAATTCGGTTTAATATATTAAATGGTAATAAAAGAGGAGCCCTTGCTCAATTAAGAGAATTAGAACAAAAGTTTGATGGAAATAGCCTTTTGATATTTTATAAGCTATATGAATGGATGAGTAAATGTTCTAAAGTACCATCAAAAGTTAAAAAAAGATGTAAATTTTTATCCGATTCAATTTACTCAATTATGTATGATATAGATACAGAATTTAAATATTCAGATATTGATTTCTCAAAATTCTCCTTATTAATATGTGATTGGAGAAGAGCATTATCAAGTAAAGAAATATTATTTGATACTATTGAATGTTTTACAGATAAACCAAATCAACAAAAGTATTTAAAAGAAGTATTATCTATATGGGGTATTGATTTAGTAGATGAATATTCAATTCATCTATCAGCCGGAAAGCCAATTATTATTAATTTATTAGGTGTCCCAGAATTGTATTTAGAAAATAGGAAATTATCAATAGAAGATTACCATTCTCGGAAAACACTTGAAGTATTATCCTATTTGATAATTAATGGATTAAACCATAAAACAGGAATTAATAAAGAAAAAATATTAGATGACTTATGGGAGCCTTCTCCTGAAAAAAGATCATCTAAAAATAATTATAAAAATGTAACTCTTCACCGATTAAGGAAAGTATTTTCATCATTTAAAGATGAAATGATTATAATGAGCAATAAGGAAATTTCATTTAATTGGGATTCAAATTTATATCGATTAGATATTGATTTGTTTAATGATACTGCCAATAAAGGGATATGTTATTTTAAAGAAGGAAAAATTGAAGAAGCAAAAATCGAATTAGAGATAGCAATTTCTTTATATAAAGGATATTTATGTGAAAAAGTAGATGGTCTTTGGATAGAATCGGTTAGAGGCTCATATCATGAATTATTTTTAGAATCAGTTAATTCATTAATAAGTATTTACAAAAAATATAATGAATTGAGATTAGTATCTGAATTATTAGAAAAAACACTAATTCAATTCCCTGAAATCGTACAGTTTAAAAATGAACTTGAAAATATTCAATATATTGAACAACAGTAAAATCAGGTGTTCCAATCTCATTTATAAATTGAAAATCAATTGGTATTTTCACCTCCCTTCTTTACTTCTTATATTTATTTAATTTCACTTTTTAAGAAAATTTACTCAAGAGAAACCTCTCTCTGTAATACCTATGTTGTATATTATTACATATGCAAATGGAAATACAGAAACAGTCATACCGAATATGTTCTCAATGTAACTTTTTCAAACCCAAAGAAATTTCACTTAAGAATGAATATTGTGAAAAATGTGGGCATGAATTAGCAAATGCCTGTAAAAAATGCCATTTAGAATTTAATAATCCATTTGCAAAACATTGTAAAAAATGTGGTGAAAAAATAACATAGGAGAAAAATGAAATTTATTGGATTTATTATAGGAATTAGCGGATTAATATTATGTTTTACTGGTGTAGGTATTATTTTTGGCATAATAATGATGTTTTTAGGTGGTAGAATTATTGAAATGGCAGACGGGGAGTATTAATTGGATATAATTGAAGCTATTCTCACTTATGTTGATGGAGAAGAAAATATAAAAACTCAAACCACTAAAAATAAAGGAATAAAATTTGAAAACGATTCTGGAGTAAATGAGTATGTTGGTGTAGGATTTAATAAAAGTGCATTCTTTTTTAATTCACTTTGGTTGATAGAACAAAAATATTATGGTAGAGGAATAATATATTTTTTATTTCAATTTGCTACACTAATTTTATATATATATTTTATGCCAGAAGAACAATATAGCTATAGAGGACTGATTAATAGAGATGAAATATTTATGCATAATTCCTTTGGTGTTTTCTTGCTACTAATAAATTTACCTATACAGCTATACCTAGGGTTTAATGGTAATAAAATTCATGAAAAAAGATTAAAGTGGTATGGATTTAAAAAAGTAGAAAAAGAACAACTAAATAAAAATAAAAAAGAGGAATAATAATATGGATTTAATTGGATTATTATTTATGGGATTTATAGCAATTGCTATTTTTGCTTGGATATTAATATTAATGCTTAGAGCAACAGCACGTGGTGTTGCAAAAGTAGGTGGAAAAGTGGGAGCAAAAACAGGAGAATTTGTAGCTGGAGTTGGTACACTACTTGCAGAAGAAATGACCAGTAAAAAATATAATTGGATGAAAAATAAGGATATTGGTAAAAAAATAGGTAAACCTGTTGGGTCCGACGCTGGAGT
>JACNKR010000068.1 GCA_014381925.1 Fidelibacterota bacterium
TCATGGACAAGTTGGCCGTTCTGGAAGAATTGGAACCACAGGTAATCTGTGATAATCAGGTTATCGAGGGCCTTTTTATATCGGCTGAACTGTTCCTTGTATTGTTTGCTGTTAATGTCTTTACCAAGGTCTTTGGCTTCGATAAAACCGACGGGTATTTTCTTTTTGGTAATTACGTAATCAGGGTTACCGCAAGCGGTAACCTTTAATGGTTCGTTGGTTATCTCCACGCCAGGGACAAGTTTGCGAATAAGGTCCTCTAAATCACCTCTATAACTGTGTTCGCTGGAAATTCCGGAATTATACCTTTTGGCTATTATTTCGACGTAGGCGAGTAGATTCATTTAAAACCTTCTTGAGACGTATTTCTTAGTCAAACATTTAACCTTAATGCTCGTAAACTAATGATAGCTTTAGTTGTAAATCGTTTTATTTCACACATAACCATGTATATACGACTTAGCCAAAAGTGTATATCGCACTCAAACAGCCGTATATTACATATTCTCTTATTTTCTTCTAACATAAAGTAATTATTGAAGTTAAGTCTATAATTACTCTCTTTTTCAATATTGTTATACTGCAAAAATAGCCGTATAATCATATTTGAATATTTTCTCATAAACTATCTCCGGGGCTTTTTACACCAAGCGGCCCTTTATTCATCACATGTGTGTAAACCATAGTGGTTTGTAAATTCTTATGTCCAAGTAAATCCTGAATCGTTCGGATATCATAACCATTTTCTAATAAATGGGTTGCAAAACTATGTCTAAATGTATGGCAGCCGCCATGTTTTTCGACCTTCGCTTGCTTAATTGCCTTTTTAACAGCGCGTTGAAGAACAGATTCATTTAGATGATGGCGTTTAACTTTTCCTGTTTTTTTATCAACAACTGTTTTTGTAGAAGGGAAAACATAACTCCAATGCCATTCTTTTGCAATATTTGGATATTTTCGTTCTAAAGCATAAGGTAAATTAGTGGTAACAACACCTTTTTCAGAATCTGCTGTATGTATTTTTCTAACTTTTGATAGATATTTCTTCAAAAATGGGATAACTTTTTCTGACATAAGTGTCACTCTATCTTTCTCGCCTTTTCCATCACGAACAATAATTTGCTTATTATCAAAATCTACATCTTTCACTCTAAGTCGTAAACATTCCGTTAATCTTAAACCAGACCCATAAAGTAAAGATGCCATCAGTTGTTTTTCGTCAATTAATTGTGTTAAAATTCTTTTAACTTCATCTTTTGTAAACACCACCGGAATTTTCCGACTATGCTTAGCCCGGATCACATCACCAAAATCACCGAGTTCTTTATGTAATACATTTTTATACAAAAACAAAATTGCACTCAATGCTTGATTTTGAGTAGAGGCAGATACATTTCTCCTGGTTGCTAAATGAGATAAAAACTGATTAACCTCAATTTTCCCCATTTGCTTTGGATGCCTTTTATTATGAAATAACACGAATTGTTTAATCCAATTACGATAAGTTTTTTCTGTTCTCCTACTATAATGTCGGGTTTGAACTTCAATTCCTACCTGTTCTAACAATTTGGGTTTTTTCTGAGAAACCTTATTATAATGGATATTTTGTATAGCTAAATTCATAACTAAAAATAAAACCTATTATCTTCTATTTACAATAAAAAATTAAAATACTGTATTATTCCATTTTTTCTATAATGGATTTACCCCGTAATTTTTACTATGAGTTTACAAGTCGGAATTGTAGGTTTACCAAACGTAGGGAAATCTACTATATTTAATGCATTAACAGAGTCGGGAATCCCGGCTGAAAATTATCCTTTTTGCACTATTGATCCCAATGTTGGAATTGTTGAAGTTCCAGATGATCGAATGGTACAAATTTCACAATATATAAAACCAAAAAAACAAATTTATAATACCATTGAATTTGTTGATATTGCAGGTTTAGTCCGCGGGGCAAGTAAAGGCGAAGGATTAGGTAATCAATTTCTTTCTCATATTCGCTCGGTAGATGCAATTATACATGTGGTGCGGTGTTTTGAAGATGATAATGTTACCCATGTTGAAGGTGCGCTTGACCCAACCCGTGATATTGAAATTATTGAAACTGAATTATTAATTCGTGATATGGAGTCATTAGAAAAAAGAATAATAAAGGTGACAAAACAAGCACGGACAGGTGATAAAGATTCAATTGCTGAAAAAGAATGTTTAGAATATATTATTGAAAAAGTAAATGATGGAATTCAGGTTCGAAATATAGAATTATCTGAAAATCAACACGGAATAATTAACACTTTAAATTTATTAACAAATAAACCAATTTTATATGTGGCAAATGTTGACGAAAATGAAATTCAATCAGTAGAACGAGGACAATTAGAAGAAAAATTATTTAAATTTGCTCATAATACTGGCTGTGAAGCAATAAGGTTGTGTGGAAATATAGAACAAGAAATTTCAACAATGCCTCAAGAAGATAGGCAAATGTTTTTAGAAGAATATAATCTCGCAGAACCGGGGCTTTATAAACTAATTAACAGGGCATATCGCCTATTGGGATTAGAAACATTCTTTACTGCAGGAGAAAAAGAAGTAAGAGCATGGACAGTAAGAAAAAATACAACAGCTCCAGGAGCCGCAGGTGTGATTCATTCAGATTTTGAACGCGGATTTATTAAAGCTGAAATTTATCATTTTGAAGATCTTATGGTTCATAAGTCAGAATCGGCATTAAAAGAAGCGGGAAAAATAAGATTAGAAGGAAAAAACTATATAGTTAAAGATGGTGATGTTATTTTCTTTAAGTTTAATGTGTAGAGGTTGAAATGTTCTTTTTTATGATACTTAATTATATTTTACTTTTTCTTTCCGCTATTGGTCTTGCAATTATAGGGCTAAACCACTATTTTAGTTTAGGTATCTTTGGTATTGGAATAATTAAATTAGATATTTTTATCAGTCTAATTTACCTTGCTGGAGAAACCCTAGTTATGTTCTTTTTTGTCGGTACAGGTGTTTCAATTAAAGAATTTATTCAAGCAAATCCAGAAACAGACCATAAATTTCATAAAGAATCAATTGCAATAAAACGCATATTATACCCACCAACAATGATGGCAACATTATTATTTGTAGCGATGGTTATTTTTGATGGGGGTTGGCACATGGGACAGATGAATCGCTGGTGGTTTCATGGATTTTATTTTGGAACAGTTTATTATTTTTTCAAATCACTTATTATTCAACATCAATGTTTTAGAAAAAATACATTACTTATTTTAGAAATGACAAAAACAAAAGCCAAAATTAATTCGGTTGATCCCGCCTAGAATATTCTTCGCTCGCACGATAGAGGATTTTTTGTTCAGCTTCGGATAAATTATCCCAACCATCTTCACTTAATTTATCTAAAATCTCATCCACTCGTTTTTGAATTAATCTAGAATCCACTTTTGATTGTTTTTTCTCGTTTACTGTAAATGATTTTGTTGGAGACTTGGGTTTAAATATTTTGGTAAATTTCCATTTTAACCAATTCCAATTTAAATAAATATATCCCGTAATCATGCCAGATAAATGAGTTAAATGACTTACACGAGAATCTTTCATAAGAATAGAAGAAAATAATGCAATAAATGCCAATCCCATGACTAAATATTTTACTCTAATTGGAATTAACCCATAGAGTAATACAATGCGATTAGGATATAATACTGCAAATGCTAAAAGTATTCCAAATACAGCACCACTTGCACCAACAACAGGAATTGTAGAGCTATAATTAATAATTGCATTTAAAAGTCCAGCACCAACACCTGTGACCATATAATATTTATAAAAAGCAATTTTACCCCATGTTGTTTCTACTTCTCGTCCAAACATCCATAAAAATAACATATTAAGTAAAATATGAAAAAACCCATCATGTAAAAACATATAAGTGAATGGTTGCCAAATAGCCATATCAAATAATAATTTTTCAGGAATTAATCCAAATTCTCTAAATATAGCAAATTTTAATCCTGATAATTCAATAAGAATAAATATAACAATATTTATGATGATGATTTTTTTTATTCCTTCAGGAATATAAAATTGAGGTGGATTAAATGAATTTCTAAATCCACGACTGGAATATTGATATCTCAAGAAATATATTCCTGTAAAAACAGAAGAACATCATTAAAAATATTTTTTTGATCATTACTTTTTACAAAAATATTATGTGTTGCATTATCATAGTATTTTGTTAAAATAATTTTTGAATTGATTTTATTTTTTATTATTTCAATATTTTCAGGTAATGAGGTTTCATCTTTATTTGAATGTAATAATAGTGTAGGACATTTAATTTTATTTAATGAATCTAAAATTCCTTTATTCATTTTTCTAAATTCATTTAAAGCAATCATTGGGTATTGATCATATCCAAAAAAAGTTAAATCATCTCTTATATCTTTCGGATAAAATGATGCTTTAGAAATGGTTGGTATAAAAGTACATAGAACAGAATTTAAATATTTTAGCTTTAATGGTTTTTTAAAAACAATTACAGGAGCGGCTGAAATCATACATTCTACAGGAAAAAGAGATGCAATATGAAGAGCTAACGCACCACCCATGCTCATACCAATAACACATATTTTATCTACTTTATTCGATAAATCAGCAATATCTTGCTCAATAAAAGAGAGCCAATCTTGATATTTAACTCGATTACATTCATCTACATCTGTCCCATGTCCAGGTAAATTACGAGTAAGTGTATGATAACCATTCTCACCTAAAAATTCAGCAAGCTCTTTTGTTTCATAAGTTGAACTAGAAAACCCATGAATAATATAACAACCTAATTTACTTTCTTCGTTAAATTCATAATCATTTAAGTCAATTCGAACATTATTACTCATGCAAAAGCCACTTCGTTTAAAAAATTTAATGATTTAATATTATGCATGCCTTGTAAATGAAATACCATAAACTGTATTAGATATTTTTCAAGAACTTGAACGGTCTTAGAATTAATTTCAATTGATTGTAAATCATTAATATGAGTTGAGGATAATAATTTTAATAAACTTAAATTGTCATTCGAAAGATATATTCCATCATTATAATTACAATTTTTACAATATAAATATCCATTTTGCGAATGGAGGTTTGCTTCAGTTAATAGATCATTGCATTGATGGCATTGATCTTGAATAGGATTAAATCCAGAATATTTTGAAAATTGTAAATGGTAAAACAATAAAAGGGTTAAATGGTTATTTGAGTTATGATCAAGTGTAATTAATGATTTTTGAATGAGTCTATATAAAATTTCAGATTGGTCATTTGCTTGAGTTGTTTTATCTAAAATTTCTACCATCACTAATCCAACAGCTAATTTTTGAATATTTGATCGAATATGAGAAAGGTTTTGTATTATTGAAATTTCTCTTAGAATTTGCAAATCTCTAGATTCATTTAAGTTAATTTGTAATTCTACAATATTCATGGGTTCTAACATTCCTGCTTTTCCACCCTTCGCCTTTTTAGCACCTCGAGCCATAACTGATATTTTACCAAATTCTTTTGTATATATTCGCGAAATTAAACTTGATTCAGAATAAGAAATTGATTTTAAAACAATTCCAGTAGCTTCTTTTACCATTAATAGGCTTTAGCGAAAATCACTTCATGTTGTGCAGAATTACCCGTAAATATACATGTTAACCCATTTGGATTTTCATCAAATGGAATACATCTAATTGTTGCTTTGGTTTCATTTTTTATTTTCATTTCTGTTTTTTCTGTTCCATCCCAACCACATTTTACAAATCCACCTTGATTAATTTTAGATTTAAAATCATTCCAATTATCAACTTGAAAGGTGTTTTCTTCTCTAAATTTTACAGCTTGATTAAACATATTTTCTTGGATTTCATCTAATAGCTCAAAAATGGTATTTCCAGATTCATCTAAATTGATAGATTCTTTTTCACCTGTATCTCGCCGTGCAACAAAAACTTGATTATTTTCCATATCTCGAGCACCAACTTCTACTCTTATAGGCACACCTTTCATTTCCCATTCATTAAATTTAAATCCAGGTGACATTTTTTCTCTATTATCAATATGATATAGAATTCCAAGGTCTTTAAATTTATTTATCATTGGTTGAATATATTCAATAATTGGCTCCATGCTCATATTTTTTTTCGCGATTGGAAGTATAACTACTTGATTTGTTGCAACTTT
Source organism: Fidelibacterota bacterium (assembly GCA_014381925.1). Lineage (GTDB taxonomy): Bacteria > Fidelibacterota > Marinisomatia > SCGC-AAA003-L08. The sequence continues at coordinate 6,250 of JACNKR010000068.1, forward strand.
TGGAGGCAATCTAAGCCCTTTATCATCTCCATGAACCATAATAAGAGCACCGATTAAACGGGTGCTAACGCCCCAGCTCGTGGCATAAACAAGTTCTTCTGTATTATTTTCTGTTTGAAATGTAACATCAAATGCTTTCGCAAAATTTTGCCCTAAATAATGTGATGTTCCTGCTTGAAGTGCTTTTTTATCACCCATCATAGCTTCGATACAATATGTTTCTACAGCTCCAGCAAATTTTTCAGAATCTGATTTTCGTCCCGTCAATACAGGTACAGCCATAATATCTTCAACAACTTCTCTATACACCTCTAGCATTTTTCTTGTTTCTTCCAATGCTTCTTTTGCCGTTGCATGTGCTGTATGACCTTCTTGCCAAAGGAATTCACTTGTTCGGATAAATAACCGTGTTCGCATTTCCCAGCGAACTACATTAGCCCATTGATTAATTAAAATTGGTAAATCTCTATATGAATTTATCCACTTTTTATACATGGACCAAATGATGGTTTCACTTGTTGGGCGAACAATAATTTCTTCTTCTAATTTAGAAGAAGGATCAACTTCTACACTTTTCCCATTATCAGTTGCTCTCAATCGTGAATGAGTTACAATCGCACATTCTTTTGCAAATCCTTCAACATGTTGAGCTTCTTTTGATAAAAATGATTTTGGGATAAATAAAGGAAAATAGGCATTTACATGTCCCGTTTCTTTAAACCGTTTATCAAATGCATCTCGGATTGCTTCCCAAATTCCAAATCCATACGGGCGAATTACCATAGTCCCTTTGACTGGACCATAGTCAGCAAGTTGTGCTTTTGTAATAACATCTGTGTACCAGCGATTAAAATCTTCACTCTTAGGTGTAACACCTTTAGCCATGGAAACCTTTCAAATATTAAGTATAATTAAGGGGTGAAATTTACGAGGGAAAATGTATTTTATACATTACCAGAATTGCAAAAAATAAATTTAGCGAAGATTTAATAATCTTCGCTAAATTGAGATTAAAATATTAAAATTCTTTTGGTAATTGAGCGTTTAATGCGGCATCAATTTTTGATAAGTTTTCAGCCATGTGTGCTTTAGTATATGAATCTAAAGATTGTAATTTTGTTAAACGAGAAATTCTTTTTTGTAGGTATTCTAAGTCAGCCCTCGCTAATGAAATTGCATCCCTTGGAAATTGGTTATTAGATTTTATTGCCATGTGAATTAACATTTTTAAATGTACTCGTTGTAATTCTCGACGGTAACTATTAATATTTTGTCTTTTATCTATTTCTTGCCAAACTTCAGAACGAAGCGATTCAAACATTTCAGATAATGTATATTTATCTTTTCGTGAATTTATTTTTAATTCATTATCAAGCATTCGATGCATTCTTACTGGTGCATATAAAGAATAAAGAGTTTTAGATTGTAAATATTGCACCATTCCTCTAATTGGAAAATCAATTCGTGAAATTCTCCATGTTGTGCCTTTAAAATCTCCTAACCGTTCAGGTGCTAATTTATTTAATAAATCTGGTGAAAAATTAAATGCATCTTGAGATAAAATATTTTTACTTAAAAATTGAACAGCTTCTCTTTGTTTATCAGCAGATACAATTTCAAATGGTATTCGCCCATTTGGGTCACCCACATGATCTCTTCGGTGATAAATTCCACCCACAAATTTAGCTGTATTTGCAATTGAACGAGCATATTCCGAAACACCTAAACCAAAAACTCGTCTCATTTTTGGATATCGTTCACCTTCTTTTTCAAATTTATCTAAAATTGAATCCCATAATTCATTTGCTAATATAATTCGGTCATTATAATATGCAATTGGGTCTGTTGACATATCATGCCTTGAACAAGTAGGGTCAATTCCTCTTGAGCTACTTCTCGCATCCTCATCCGTACCAAATTGTAAATATGGATCGCTAACTTTACTTGCAACTGTTTCTAAATAATCTTCTTCACTCTCTCCTTTATTGGGAAAGCCATAAGCATATTCAATTGCCCAATAATCATAATACCCTAATTGAGTTTGAAAGTATTTTCCATTTGAATTTTTATCTGCCGATAAATTTACAGGATTATAATCCATAACAGAACCCGTTACACCATGCTCTTCAGTGAATTCTTTGCTTTTTAATTGTTCAGGAGTAAATATTGAACTTGCTTTAAAATTATGCCTAAGACCTAATGTATGCCCTACTTCATGGACAATTAAATCTACAAGGCCATCATGAACAAATTGTTGTAAATCAATATCACCTAAATTTTCCGTTCCCGAAATATAATTCCATGCAAAATCCATTTCATTCATTTTTTCAGTTGCATATTCACACGAATTCCCATCATTGTTTTCATCTTGAGGTAAATTATTTTTCCACCAATTATCAAATGCTACATCACTATCCATATTTTTGGCATCAATAGTTTCAATAAATTCGGTGTATTTTCTGTGGAAAAATCGTACATAATCTGAACTTACTCTTATATCCGCTGCATATAATTCACCGGTATATGGATTTGCTTTAGATGGTCCTACGGCATATCCAGCCCCTGGTCTGATAATCCATCTAATAACATTATATCTCACATCTCCGGGATCCCATTCCGCATCATCGGGCATTTGTTTTACAATAATTGCACCCTGTAAACCAATTTTTTCAAAAGCATTATTCCATAATAAAATCCCTTCTCTTACAGCATCTCTATATTCAACAGGCACTGTATTTTCAATCCAATAGACGATTGGCTTCTTGGGTTTTGACATTTCATATCGTGGCTCTGCTTTTTCTAAATGCCATCGATTTACATATCTCACATAAGGAGAATCTTCCATTAGTGAAGAATAATCTTGATACATTGTTAAAAAATGTCCAACTCGGTCATCTGCCATTCGTGGTTCAAAATCAGATTCTGGAATATTACTTAAACTAAAATGGTATTTATGAACCATAGAGCTTGGGTCTGGAAGCGTGTATGCGGATTTAGGTTTATTATTTTTAAAATGAAGTGAAACATCAATTTCGGTATTATTTGTGAATGATGTAATCTCATTAAAATAACTATTTTGTTTATCTAAATTATATTTGCGTTTAAAATAGCCAGAAATTATTCCAACTTTTGGAATATCTTGAATAAAAATATCTTTTGCATCAATTAATAAGGCACCATTTTTTGGATGAGGGTCTCCTTCGATGGAAGCACTCCCAATAATAGAATGAGAAAAACTATTATCAATTGCTTTACTTATTGCCGCATCTGGTTCAGCTCTGAAATAAACATTTTGATGAATAAATTGAATTCTGCTCCCCACTTTTTTAAAAATAAATGGAAAACTTTGTAGCATTGCACCACTATCAAACATAAACGCATCACCACTACTTCGAGTTACATCGCAGAAAAAAACCTTATCCAGTTGGTTTTGTTGAATTTCGAGATAAACCTTATCCTTGTCTTTATCCCAATACATTTTAAATAAGCCAGGGATTTCATCCATATCTTTTACAATATCTTCATATGAATTATTTGATGGAGTTTTTGAATGGTTTAACTTTGGTTTTCGTCTTTCTATATCTTTTTCAATGGATTCAATCACATCTTTTTGACCAATAAGAAAAACGCTATTTAATGTTAAAATACCAATTATTATATATTTTAGAATCTGATTCATCGGATTCCTTTCTAAATTTTATTACAAATATCACTGAAATTATGATAGGATAGATGTAAAAAATACAATTTTCAATTAATGCTTTCCTAATATAAGATATGTTCATTTTATTAATTTTTATTATTTAATTTATTGGCTATGTCAATCCAAGTAAATAACATATCAAAAGAATTTAAAATCTTTAAACGAGAGGCTGGATTAAAAGGTGCAGTAAAATCATTTTTTAATCGAAAATATGAAATATTCCATGCACTAAAATCAATTTCATTAGATATTAATGAAGGTGAAATTATTGGTATTTTAGGTGAAAATGGTGCAGGAAAAACAACATTAATTAAAGCCATGGTTGGATTATTACACCCAACATCTGGTTCAATTTTTATTGATGGGTTTAGTCCATGGGAGCGAAAAAATAATTTTTTAAAAACAGTTTCTATTGTAATGGGGCAAAAAAATCAATTATGGTGGGATATTCCAGCGAGTGAAAGTTTCTTATTAAATCAAAAGATATATCAAATTCCTGAAAAACAATTTAAATCAACATTAGATGAAATGCTTGATTTATTAGATGTAAGAGATAAAGTGAATGTTCAAGTTCGTCGATTATCTTTGGGTGAACGAATGAAAATGGAAATTATTTCAGCCTTATTACATCGACCTAAAATTGTATTTTTAGATGAACCTACAATTGGGTTAGATGTAACTTCTCAATCACGAATTAGAGAATTTATTACAAAACATAATGAACAATATGGGACAACTTTTTTATTAACAAGCCATTATATGAATGATATTCAAGCATTGTGTAAACGCGTATTTATTATTCATAAAGGTGAGGGGTTATATGATGGTGATTTTGAAACACTTGTTAAAAAAATAAACCCGAAAAGAAGGTTACAATTTGAATTTAGTTCAAACTTAAAATCATTAAATGTAGAAAAATTAATTAATAAACCAAATGTTTCAATCAATGACCAGTGCTTAACGGCTGAATTACCTGATAATGAAATGATGGATTTCTTAAATCAATTATTTGAACTTGATACACCGGCATCATTTTCTTTTGAAGAATTACCTGTTGAAGAAACAATGAAATCATTCTTTGCAAATCCAGAAAAATTTATTTCTAAATTATAATGAGAGTGGCATTTAGTAAATATTTCATGGTTATGAGAATGACTTGGATTCAAGCATTAGAATATAAAGCCAATACAATTGTTGGAATATTTGCTGTTATTTCAGGTGTATTAATTGAATATATTCTCTGGGATAGAATTTATGAAACAAGAGGTGTCGAAATTATCAATGGGTTTTCCCTTAATCAATTAATTGTATATATTTTTTTTGGAATTATGGTGGGACAATTAAAATCATCATGGGTAACCTCATTTGAAATGATTGAATGTATTCGAAGTGGTGGGTTAAATAAATATTTAATTCGTCCCGTCTCATTTTTCTCATATCATTTTTCACTTTTTATTGGATATAATTCATTATTTTATTTTAGTTATTTTGCAATGATTATTTTATTTCAATTGATATTCCCAGGCTGGGCATTTCAAACTCCAATCCAAGCAGTCGCATTTATTATATTTTTATCAATGGCAGTTTATTTATCGTATTCGATTTATTTTTTAATGATATGTTGTGCTTTTTGGTTTGGTGAAGTCAGGACATTAATATTAGCCTTTAATTTATCAAATCGAATTTTTACAGGTTCAATTATTCCATTGGAATTTTTCCAAGAATCAATTTTAAATATTATTTTTTTAACTCCATTGCCTTATTTGGTAAATATTCCTGTAAATATTGCGCTGGGTAATATTTCGTCTTTAGAATGGCCACAATTATTTATTAATGGATTAATATGGGTTGTCGTCATGACATTTTTAGGTCAAATATTATATAAAATTGGAATCCGAAAATATGAGGGTTTTGGTGGTTAGACATATTTCATTATGGTGGTCATTTTTCACTAATACGCTCACACGAGACATGGAATTTAAAGCCAATTTTATTGGAAGTTTAATTGTAGATGCCGTTTATTATGGGGCGCATTACTTTTTCTTTAATATCATTTTTTCTTATGTGGATACACTTGGCATATTTACTTCAGCGGATGTGAGAATATTTTTAGTTATTACATTTATTGCTGATACGGTTTATATGATGTTTTTCTCAGGAAATTTATTTAATTTGAATAAATTAATTGTTTCAGGAGATTTAGATTTTGCATTAATTAAGCCTGTTAATGGACAGTTTATAGTTTCATTTCGGTATGTAAAATCTTATGCCATTGTAAGTTTAACAATCTTAGGATTATTATTATCATCTTTAATATCTCAAAACCCTCATGATATTTCAATACTCAACTTAATCTTATTTTTCTTTTCATTTATTCTTGGGCAAACGATATGGTATTCTCTTGACTTTATGATTGGATGCCTTACATTTTGGTTTAAAAACTTCACTGTTGGCGGTTGGCTTGGCCATGAATTATTTAAATTTGCAGAACGACCAGATTCAATTTATACGGGGATTTTACGAAAATCATTATTCTCAATTTTGCCCATGGCATTGATTTCGTCGGTTCCAGCTCGGTTATTAATTTATGGACCTGGTTGGAATTTTTTATATTGGCAAATTTTTGTTTCAGTCATTTTTCTTTTATTAACTCGAATAGTTTGGAAAGCAGGAATAAAAAAGTACGAAAGTGCATCAAGTTGAAATAATTATGTAGAAAGTTTCAATAAAAAATAAAAACCACGGTGCTATATTCATCATTCAATTCCAAACGGCCATTGACAAATATACCCCCCCCTTATTTGACAATTACCATGTTTTAATGTAACTTAAACAATGAATTTTAGACCATTTATAATACATTCAGCCATTTTTTCTTTTCTTCTGCGTTCAATCAAGGATGTTTTTTTTCTGTTTCTTTTTCCCTACGGCTTCACTAAGAGTAAACCATCTTCTCTTTTTCTGCTTCCTTTATTTTGCTTTTCATTTGCTCAATGGCCAGAAGAACCAAATGAACATTTAGTTCTACCAAATACCATTCATTCTGATAATTATTTTTCCGCAATAATTAATACCAACGGAGAAATTAATTTAATTTTTAATTATTATCAATCTCCAATTGGTAGCAATTATGAAAAATGTCATTATAATAAATTGAATAATATAGGTGAATTCCAGTTTGGGGAACATATTCCTATTGATGGGATACATTTTTTATCTGAGTCTCAAAAAATTGTCAATTCAAATAATAATACTAATATCATTGCATTTTGGGATTATCAGCCTGAATATACTGTAATACCAAATACTTGGGATGCCGGTCCAGTCCGTCTTCAAAAAATAGACAATAGTGGTAATTTTCTGTGGGAAAATATAGGCATTCCAATTGGAATGAGTTCCGCAACACATTACTTAAAAGGGATGGTGAAGGATAATCAAGGAGGAGTGATTGTATCTTTTATTCAAAGAGAAAGTTATTTTGGAGATCAATTTTACATGTTACAGCATTTTAATTCTAATGGATATAGACAATATGGATTAAATGGAATTAATATTGATGGCCCAATCGCATCAAATGCACATTTATTAATGGTGGAAAATGAAGAATATTTCCATCAATTTAATTTTGGTTCACATAGCAAAATAGAAAAGAGAAATTTAAATGGAGAGATAATATGGGAGCAAATATTTAATTTTAGAATGGGTGAATTAATTTACCACAATAATTTTCTATATTTTGTGCATTTTATACCAATTATTGATAATGAAACAACAGATGATTTTCAATTATTTTTAAATAAAATTGATGAATTGGGAAACCATTATTGGGGGGAAGATGGAATATTATTAGACGATGTAAAAGCAAATTATAATTACTCTTTTCCTCTTCATTATATTTCAATTAACGGAGATAATTCAATTTCATTTTCTTGGGAAGATAATATTGAAAATGGTGAGATAATAAGTAATATAAATTTTCAAATAATTGAAGAATATGGAAATCTACTATTTGATAATCCGATATTAATAAATGCCGAAAATAATCAAAATAAATTCAAAGGAATGATTAAATCAATAAATCAAAATATTTTTGTTTGGTATGAAGATTGGGGAAATGGTTATGAGTTATTTACTCAAAAATATAATTTAATGGGTTCAAAAATTTGGGATGAAGATAATGTATTATTGACCTATTATAATGGTGAAGATTTAGAAGTTAAAGTCATCACTGATTCTAGACATGGTGCAATAATGTTTATACCAAATTCCGATAGCTATGAATTATATGCAATGCAACTTAGTTATTTTGGCAATTTGGGTGAAATTGTTTATCCCGGAGATATTTCAAATGACGAAACTGTTAATGTAATTGATGTCTTGTTAACTATTGAAAATTGTATTTTAAGTGATACTATTTCAGAAAATTGTTCTATTTCAGATTTAATACAAGATAATGAATATAATGTTCTGGATGTTTTATTAATAGTCCAGATTATTTTAGAAGAAGCTTAGAATGAAACGCATTATATTTATAGTTATTTTTTTATCGATATTATTTAGTGTGTATATAGACTCTGGGTATACTACTTTTATTCAACCTAATGGAGTTGAATTTATTGGTAGAAAATGGGGTGATGAATTTTTCCATTGGCTTGAGACTGAAGATGGGTATCGTTTTAATAAATAGATAGATGGATATTACTATTATGCTGTCTTAAATGATATTGGTGATTTTACCCCATATCATCTGACGACGTACATAATATTGATATGCTCAATGAACAGGATGTCTATATTCTTCATTTTGAATTACAGTTTGATAATATAATTCCACTCAATGCCATAAAAGGTATCCGCTCAGATGAAATGAGTGTAAACTATAATATTATCGCCGATGAATATAAAATAAACATAATGATTTTTAGTGCTGAAGGTAGAAAAATACCTGCTGGCTATGGCACCATTTTAGAAATTGAATTGGAAACCACAGCTTTAGGGCGAGAAGGTGAACTTACAAAAGGCAGTGAATTTGTTATTACCGATTTAGCCAATAATCCAGAGACATTAATTCCAGTTGAAATTGTCAGTGCAGATGAATTATCGAGATTAGCGGATGAAAAATTAAATAATTTAATTCCAGAAAAATTTGCATTACATCCCGTATTCCCAAATCCATTTAATCCCACAGCTACAATCCGCTATGATTTACCGCAAGAATCTCATGTTTCATTACAAGTCTTTAACTTAAATGGTCAATTAATTGATATACTTATCAATTCAAATCAAAGCCCTGGAATGTATGAATTAGACTGGAATGCTGAACATTTACCAAGTGGTGCCTATTTTATCAAAATGAAAACAGAATCTTATACAAAAACCCAAAAAGTAATGTTGGTGAAGTAGTAAAGTAAAAAGTAATCAAGTAGAAAGTTAATTTCTTCAACAGTCAATATTCTTCCAGTTTGTCATTCTGAAATTAACCTGTAAAGTATCATAATTGGAGAATCTATCCCCTTCGTTTGGCATAATTCTATTACAAACTCAGGATGACCAAATAGAGTATTTGTAATTATTAATTATTTTATTTCAATTATTGTTCGCATTTAATCTCTGCAAAGCTTGAAATTTGACCATCTATTTTTATTCGTTATTTACATATTTCACGGAGATTTAACTATTTCAACCATTAAAAATATTAAAGGAACTCATGATTTATTGCCAGTTGATACTCTTCGTTGGCAACATATTGAGCAACATATACATTCATTTTTAAAAAATTATGGATATGGAGAAATTCGTACCCCCGCCTTTGAAGAAACGGGATTATTCATAAGAGGTGTAGGTAAAGATACCGATGTTGTTTCAAAGGAAATGTACAGCTGGGTAGATCAGGGAAATAATAATTTAACATTAAAACCAGAGTTAACAGCTCCTGTCGTTCGTTCATTCATCCAACATAAGTTGGGGCGATTACAGCCTATTAATCGTCTGTATTATATTGATGCACTTTTTAGACGAGAACGCCCACAAAAGGGAAGACAAAGGCAGTTTCATCAATTTGGAGTTGAAGCATTTGGGTCAGAACATCCTGAAATGGATGTTGAAGTAATTTCAATTGCCTATCATATTTATAAATCTTTTGGTTTAAAAGAATTATCAGTAAAAATTAACTCAATTGGTAGCCCTGAAGTAAGACCAACATATTTAAAAGAATTAAAATCACAGTTAGAATCTCATTCAGAAAAATTATGCAAAACTTGTAATCATAGACTTTCTACAAATGCATTGCGTGTATTTGATTGTAAAAACTCAAATTGCCAATTGGTATTAGATGAATTTGCACCTGTTATATCTGATTTTTTAAGTGATGATGATAGAATACATTTTGACATGGTATTAAATTTATTAAGTGAACTTAAAATTCCATATACCTTAGATAATAAATTAGTTCGCGGACTTGATTATTATACACGAACAACTTTTGAAATTACATCTTCCGCATTGGGTTCTCAAGACGCTCTATGTGGTGGTGGGCGATATGATAAACTTGTAGAGCAATTAGGAGGTGATTCAACACCCGCTGTTGGGTTTGCGGCAGGAATGGAGAGGCTTTTAATTGTGTTAGATGATATTTCAGAACCAATTCAGCAGAATTGTGATATTTATATGGTTATTCTTGGTGAAAAGGCACTTTCTAAGGCATTAATAATTGCAAATAATTTGCGAGTGGATTTGAATTTATCAGTAATCACAGAATCATCTCGAAGAAGTGTAAAAGCACAAATGAAAGAGGCAAATAGACAGGGAGCTCGGTTCGCAATTATTTTAGGTGAAAATGAAATTAAAAATGGGTTAGCAACAATTAAAAATATGAATGAGGGTACTCAAGAAGAGATAGAGTTGAATAAAATAATTGAATATTTTAAAGAAAATAGAAAAAGATGAATCATTGTGTATTAATTCATTATCATGAATTATCATTAAAAAAGGGAAACAGAAAGTGGTTTGAAGATCGGTTTGTTTCAAATGTAACAAAACAGTTGAAGGGGCTTCCATTTTCAAATGTAAAGTTAATTGTTGGTCGAGTTGTTGTCTTTGATATAAATCCAGAATATAAAAATTTGTATTTAGCCCGACTAAAAAATGTAATGGGATTAATGAATGCAACAACAATGGTTCAGATTGATGCAGATATAGAACAAATGCGTCAAACAGCAGACTATTTATTAGAAAATGTAGAATTTAAAAATTTTAGAGTAACAACAAAGCGGCAAGATAAATCATTTCCGAAAACTTCAATACAAATAAGTATGGATGTGGGTGGATTTATTCATCAAAAAATGAATAAGCCTGTAAAACTAAAGGGAGCTGAACTTGAGCTTATTATAGAAATTGTAAATGGATTTGCATATATAGGGTTTGAAAAAACAAAAGGGTTTGGAGGCTTACCGGTAGGTGTAAGTGAAAAAGCAATTAGTCTTTTATCGTCAGGGATTGATTCCCCTGTTTCGTCTTTTGAGCTTTTAAAAAGAGGTGTAAACCTTACTTATGTTCATTTTCATTCAGCTCCAGCAACAAGCCGTCAATCTATAAAATTGGTTGAACGCATTGTTCAAAAATTAACAAACTATAGTTTAAATGCTCGGTTATATCATATTCCATTATTAGAAGTTCAACAAGCAATTATGGAACAAATTCCTAATAAATTTTGGATATTATTTTTTAGAAGGTCAATGATGAAACTTGCCTCACAAATCGCAGAATTAGAAAATGCTTCAGCCTTAATTACAGGTGAAAATATTGGACAGGTTGCATCTCAAACATTATCAAATATTAGAGTCGCAGATGATGCCTCAACATTTCCAATTTTAAGGCCTCTTGCAGGAAGTAATAAAGATGATATTGTGAATAGAGCAAAAGAGATTGGAACGTATGAAATTTCAATTGAACCCTATCAAGACTGTTGTTCGTATTTTGTCCCTGTTCACCCTGAAACCCGTGCAAATCTTGATGAAATGTTAGATTTAGAAGCTGAATTAAATATTGAAGAAGAAATGTGTGATGCCTTTGATTTGAGAGAATTAAAAATTTATGAATATAATATAGAGAATTTATGAAAATCAAATTAACATCGTGGAATGTCAATGGAATTAGAGCTGTATTAAAAAAAGGGTTTATGGATTTTTTTAATGAAAATCAATCTGATATTCTATGCATTCAAGAAACCAAAGCACACCCTGATCAAGTTGAAATTCTACTTAAAGGATATAATGATTATTGGAATTCAGCAGAGAAAAAAGGATATTCTGGAACCGCAGTTTTTAGTAAAATAAAACCTTTTGAAGTCTCAAATGGAATTGGAATTGAAAAACATGACAATGAAGGCAGAGTTATTACTGCTGATTATGAACATTTTTATCTAGTAAATTGCTATACACCAAATTCAAAAAGAGATTTATCTCGATTAGATTATCGTCAAAATGAATGGGAAATTGATTTTTTAAAATATTTAAAACATCTTGAAACTCGAAAACCAGTCATATTATGTGGTGATTTAAATGTCGCTCATACGGAAAATGATTTAGCAAATCCACAAACGAATAAAGCAACAAAGTCACGCCCAGGTAATGCAGGATTCACAAATGAAGAAAGAGGAAGTTTTGATAATTTAATCAATGCTGGTTTTATTGATACATTTAGAGAATTTACTGAAGGGAATGGCCATTATTCTTGGTGGAGCTATATGGCACAAGCAAGGGCGAGGAATATCGGATGGAGAATTGATTATTTTTGTATTTCTCCCCAACTGAGACCTAATTTAAAATCTGCAACAATTTTACCAAATATAATGGGTTCAGACCATTGCCCCGTAGAAATTGTGTTGGAATTTTAATTTTTGCTAATTCGAAATGAAATCCTTCGTTTAAAATCTTTACATACTTCAAAAGGAAGAAGTGAAAATAATTCTATTTTAGTTGAAGGGTTAAGACTTGTTGAGGATTGTTTAAATTCGCAATGGTCAATATTAAATTTTTATATTACCGAATCTTGTTTAGATAGCCCACAATTTCAATTTGTATTAAATTTAGGAAAATCCCTTAAATTAGATCAAATTATTATTTCTGAAAAAGATATGGCTCGGATTTCTTCTACAAAAAGCCCACAAGGAATTGCATTAGAGATATCAGTTCCTGAAAAAAACAAAACGATTCAGTTAGCTGACAAAATTATATATTGTGATAATATTTCAGACCCTGGGAATTTAGGAACAATAATTCGCACGGCTGTATGGTTTGGGGTAGATCAAATTATTTGTTCTGAAAATTGTGCTTCAATATGGAATTCAAAAGTTATTCGATCTGCAATGGGAGCCCATTTTAAAATTGATTTAATTGAATTAGAAATATCTGAAATGATACAAATAAAAAGTTTCAACCATCAAATAATTGGTGCTTCAATGAATGGAATTTCATTGAATAGTTTTGATAAAAATATTCCTAAATGGATTTTAGTATTGGGAAATGAAGCACATGGCATAAGCCCTCATATTGAAAAAATAATTAATCATAAAATCACTATTGACGGAACCGGAAAACAAGAAAGTTTAAATGTAGCAATTGCAGGTGGTATTATTATTTATTATTTATTATAATAAAGTTAATAAATTATATTAGTAAAAAGTAGGAGATAAAATGCATAAAATTCATATCCCTGTAATGGGTACAGGGTTTTCTATTGACACACCAATTCGGGTAGCTCCTTTTGGAGTTTCGTCTGTGATATCCATAATGGATGATATTTTGATTGAAAAAATAAGAAAGTATTATTGTAATCAATTTAATTTACCTTTTATACCAATAACTCGATGGTCTAATGATTCTAGAGCTAAACGAATTACAGCATATTTAAATATGGTAAAAGAAATTGTTGAAATTAAATTTCAAAAAATAAAATCCCTTCCTTTTTTTGAAAAGAATGATAAAGAAAAATATTTTAAAATGTTACCAGATGAAAGTTCTTTAAAATTATCATATAATAAACTATTAAAAATGGCTTCAGGTCAAAAAAGAAAAATAGCTGAGAAAATATTATCAAATCAAATGATTTCTGGGTCGATAGATGTAAATATAATGGTGAAATTAGATCGGTTGCCTCAATATAAAAAAGGTGAAATATTATCCCCTGAATTTTCAGATGGTAAATCAGCATTAAGAGGGTATGCAAAGAGTAATCTTGAATCAAATATTATTTTATCTGCTGGGATAAATCAAAGCCTTTATAGTTATATGACTGAATTTAAAGATTTTTATGTGAATGAATATGGGAAGATAAAGAAAAATATTATAATTAAAGTAAGTGATTTTCGGTCTGCATTAATACAGGGAAAATTTTTAGCTAAAAAAGGATTAAAAGTCTATGAATTTAGGATTGAATCAGGATTGAATTGTGGAGGTCATGCATTTGCTTCTAATGGTTATATTTTACCTGTGATTTTAAAAGAATTATACGAAAACCGAGATCAATTAATAAATTCATTTAAACCACTAATTCAAAAGTATAATAAAAAAATGGGATGGAATCATTCAAATTACCAAACACCTTTAATAACGGTACAAGGTGGTATTGGTACATCAGGTGAAGTTGAACGATTATTTAAAGATTATAAAATTGATATGGTTGGAATTGCTTCACCATTTTTATTAGTTCCCGAAGCAACTTGCCTTGAAGACACAACATTTAATAAGTTAGTTAATTCAACGGAAGAGGATTTGTATTTAAGTGATTCTTCACCATTAGGTGTACCATTTAATAATTTAAAAACTTCTATTTCTGAAGAATCTCGTAAGAAAAAGGTGGAATTGGGTAATCCTGGTTCACCCTGTCCTAAAGGATTTTTAGTCTCAAATACTGAATTTTCAGAATATCCAATTTGTACAGCATCAAGTGATTATCAAAAACAAAAACTAGATGAATTAAATTGTAGTGAAAAATATGATTTAGAAAAAGAAAAAATTGTGAGTAAATCTTGTTTATGTGTGGATTTGGCAAATTCGGCTTTAATTAATTTAGGTATTAAAAAAGAAGGAAAATCCCCTCAAGCAATTTGCCCAGGACAAAATATTAGTTGGTTTAATAGAGAATTTTCATTAGTCGAAATGATGCAAAATTTTTATAGTAATAATAAAAAATCTTTAGTTTCTAAAGAAAGACCACATATGTTTGCAAAAGAAATTCAAATGTATGTAGATTATTTTGATAGTTTAATACAAAAAAGTGAATTAAATACTCGTAATATAAAAACATTCAAAGATTTTTATCAAAATTTAAAATCAGGTATGGATTATTGTCGGTCAATTTCACAAAAACAACCATATTTATTTGAAAATATTGATTCAATTAATAAATGGGTGCAAAAACAAGAAAAACGATTAGATTTAATTTATAATCAAATGCTCAATATGCTTACTCCTATTTAATAAATAGAAAATATATTTTCAATCATTTTTTTTTAAACTAAAATATTGCACCAAATCAAGTAAACGATATAAATTATATTCGTTTACTTGGTGTACTCAATGAAAGAAATCGCAAAGAAAATATTAAATGGGGGGATGAATTCCATATCAGAGTTTGGTGTTCAGTCATTTTCGGTTGATGATTTGTCTGATAATTTGAGTATGAGTAAGCGTACTATTTACAAATATTTTCCCTCAAAAGATATATTGGTGACAAAAATATTTGATTATTTTCTAACTAAAATTGATAGGGATATTCATGATATACTTGAACAAGAAAATGAAAGTATAATACTTTTTATAAAACTAACTAAACTAATGTTTGATAAAAATATTAAATTAAGTTCTTTTAAATTATTAAAAATAAAATCAAAATATCCTAACGCATGGAACAGTATAGAAGTTTTTAGAGAAAAAAAGAAATATCAAATACAACAATTAATTTTAAAATGTAAAAACGATGGGTATATTAATAAAGATATTGATGAGCGATTGACATCTATTTTACATATGCGAATAATACAAATTATAATTGACCCTGAATACCTAATTAATAACAATCTATCCCCATCAGATACACTCACCACCTATTTGAGAATTGCAGTCCGTGGATTGTTAACGAAAAAAGGGATTAATTATTTGCAAAAGAATAAGGTGAATGCTCAATGGATATGAGTCTTATATATTTACCATTGTTTATGTTACCAGGTAGATATTTCATCGTTGCAGGAATATTTTATTTTATTTTTTATGTTTGGAAAAAAAAAGAATTTAGCTATTTAAAAATTCAAAAAACATATCCCTCAAAAAAGAAGATTTTTAGTGAAATATTTTATTCATTATTTGGTTTATTTATTTTTGCAATCGTTATATTTTTAATGTTCGTTTTAATTTATAATGGTTTTTCAAAAATGTATAAAAACATCTCTGAATTTGGATGGATTTATTTTTGTTTCAGTATTGTTTCTCTAATTGTTATTCACGATATGTATTTCTATTTTGCACACAGGTTAATTCATCTGAAAAAATTATTCTTCATTCACAAACGGCATCATCTTTCTGTGAATCCAACTCCCTGGGCAGCATTTTCATTTGGACCTATTGAGGCAATTTTACAGATTGCTTGGTTGCCATTAATAATAATATTAATTCCATTGCATAAATATGCATTGCTTATTTGGTCAATTTTTATGATTGTTATGAATGTGATTGGTCATCTTGGATATGAAATATTTCCCAAGAATTTTCTACAATCACCCATTGGAAAGATATTGCTGTCATCCACACACCACAATCTCCATCATTCCAGAAATAATAATCATTACGGACTCTACTTCACCTTCTGGGATAAAATAATGGGAACAGAATACCCCGATTATAAAAAAGTATATGAAACAGTTAAATCACGACCGTCTCAATCTTAAATATTATTCTTACATAAGATTTGCAAGTATTGTTGGAATATCACTCTTAAGTATTATTTATTCCACAGAATTAAAACTCAATAAAAAACCACCGGTGGTTGTATTCGATGGAACAAATGGCGGCAGAATCGACAGCACTTCTTGGAGCAGTAAAGAAATTTCCGGCACAACTTTCACTTTAGTTTATCTTGATCCGGATAAAAGAGGATTGAATGAAGACGCTGTGGAAAGGTTAAGACAAGAAAATTTCCCAAAGGAAAAACTCAAATCCATCATTATCGTAAATATGGCGGCAAGCTGGGTACCCATTCCCATTCTCAAATTATTTTATGGATTAACGATTAAAATCCATCCCTTATCCCTTTTTGTATTCGATATGGACAAAATATTGATGAAAGAATGGGGATTAGTGGATGAAGAATATAATTTTCTCGTGTTAAGCAAAACCGGCGAACTCAAATATATTTCATCTGGAATGATGTCTGAGGAAGAAGTAGATAAATTAATCACTGTTCTCTGGAATGAAATAAATTTATAATGGAGGGGAAATTATATTAATAATAATAAAGGCTCTATATAATTTTTATTTAATTAATCGGTGGATTATTTACTTCAATTTCCGTTTCTAATCAAGAAATACTTATTCAACATTTTAATATTATTCAAGATAATGGGTATGATTAATCATCTGTTGCTACATGCCAACTCATAATGGAAAATGACTATTTTACTTTTGAATATAACCTTAAAAAAAATGTTAAATTTAATTAATAATTATTTTTTCAGGGGGTTTCTGTAGATTTTTTTTTTGATTTTATAAATGGTTAAGGGTATAAATATTTATTGATTATACAACTGCTATTTTAATTATGGCATCTATTTTTATGTATTCCAAGCCTTTTTTAGTTTGTATTTTTATCCAAGAGTCTGAAATTTCTAATACTTCCCCTTTGACTACATTGCTGAAATCTGTAGTTCCGAATGCGATTACTACATTTTTCCTCTGTATCTCATGTAACATAATATTTTCCTTTTTATTAAATTTATAATTTTTATTGCTTTTTTATGGAAATCGAGGATATTTACTAAAGTCTGGATCTCGTTTTTCCTTAAACGCATCTCTTCCTTCTTTGGCTTCTTCAGTCATATAAAATAAGAGAGTGGCATCACCAGCTAATTGTTGTAATCCCGCTTGCCCATCACAATCAGCATTTAATGAGGCTTTTAATATTCGGATAGAAGTAGGAGATTTATCTAAAATTTCTGTACACCATTGTACTGTTTCCTCTTCCAGTTTTTCGTATGGAACTACTGTATTAACTAATCCCCAATCTAATGCAGTTTTAGCATCATAAAATCGGCATAAAAACCATACTTCTCTTGCTCGCTTTTGACCGATTATTCGTGCCATATAGGATGCACCCCAACCACCGTCAAATGAACCTACTCGTGGTCCAGTTTGCCCAAATTGTGCATTTTCTGAAGCAATGGTTAAATCACACATCATGTGCAATACATGACCACCACCAACGGCGTAACCCGCTACCATTGCAATCACAGGTTTTGGTAAGGTTCTAATTTGTCGTTGAACTTCTAAAATATTTAATCTTGGAACACCATCATCTCCAATATATCCTGCATCACCTCGTACTTTTTGGTCACCACCCGCACAAAATGCAAATTCACCTTCACCACATAGTACAACTACCCCAACATTAGTCATTTCTCTTGCGAGTGTAAATGCTTTTTGTAATTCGTTTACTGTTTGTGGTCTAAAGGCATTTCTAACTTCTGGACGATTTATTGTAATTTTTAAAATTCCTTGGGCATTTCCTTGTCCAAGTTCAAATCGAATATCTTTAAATTCTTCTGCAGATTTCCATGAAAATTGCATCTTTTTAGTCTCCAAAATTAATTAAATAGGATAATAATAATAGTCAAAATTTACAGCTTTTATTAAATTTAATAATTGTAGAATTAAAACAATATTTTTCAAAATAATTGATGAATAGCATTAATAATATTAACTATTTTTATGGCTTATGATAAATTCTAAAGAAGCTAAAAACTACAAATTTAAAGAGCGAATTTTTGTTAAAGGAGCTCGAGAACATAATTTAAAAAATATAGATGTTGAAATACCCCGAAATAAATTAGTGGTTATTACAGGTCTTTCAGGGTCTGGAAAGTCATCTCTCGCTTTTGATACACTCTATGCTGAAGGTCAGCGACGATATGTTGAATCTTTATCGTCTTATGCGCGTCAATTTTTAGGAATAATGGAAAAACCTGATGTGGATTATATTGAAGGTTTATCTCCAGCGATATCAATTGAACAAAAAGTAACAAGCAGAAACCCGCGTTCTACAGTTGGGACAATTACTGAAATACAAGATTATTTACGACTTTTATATGCAAGAGTTGGAATTCAATATTGTTATAAATGTAAGGGACCTGTAGATAGACAAACGGTACAACAAATTGTAGATTCAATTTTAGCAATGGATGATGGTGCTAAAATCCAAGTTTTAGGACCTGTAGTTCGGAGTAAAAAAGGGACGCAAAAAGATGTTTTAAAATCGATAGCTGTAGAAGGGTTTATTCGAGTTAGAGTCGATGGAAATATTTTTAAACTTACGGATGTTCCTGCATTAACAAAAAATAAAAAACACGATATAGAAGTAATTATAGATCGGTTAAAAATTTCTGATACTATAAAAGAACGATTGACCCAATCTGTAGAGTTGGCACTTAAAATTGGTAATGGACTTGTAATTATTGATGAAATGGGTAAAAAGGAACATTTATTTAGTGAACAGTTTTCCTGTGCGACGTGTGATATTTCATTTGAAGCTTTACAACCTCGAATGTTTTCTTTTAATTCTCCATTTGGTGCGTGTGGAAATTGTGATGGTTTAGGCACTGAAATGAATATTGACCCTGAATTAATTGTTCCTGATATTTCAAAATCACTTATTCAAGGATGTATTTCTCCTTTAGGTGAACAGCCTCGCGGATCTTGGTATGGGGCAATTTTAAAGAGTCTATCTAAACATTATCATTTTTCATTTGCCACCCCCTGGAAAGATTTATCTGAAAAAGTTCAAAAGGTACTTTTATTTGGTACTCCTAAAGATGCAGAAATTAATATGTCATATAATTCTGAAAAGTTTTCAGGAGAATATAAGGGTGGTTTTGAAGGAGTTGTAAATAATTTAAAACGGCGTTATACCCAAACAAAATCTACAGGAATGCGTGATTGGATTGAAAAATACATGGCAATTCAAAAATGCCCTGAATGTAAAGGCTCTCGATTAAAACCTGCGAGTCTTGCTGTAAAAATAAATCGAAAAAATATTGATTCAATCACTCAAGAAACTATTGGGAATCTACATTTATTTTTTGAAAATATTGAATTGACACAACGCCAAGAATTGATTGCAGAACAAATAGTAAAAGAAATAAGATCTAGAATTGGGTTCCTTGTAAATGTTGGATTAGACTATTTAACCCTTAGTCGTTCCGCCGGTACACTATCTGGTGGTGAAGCACAACGCATCCGCCTTGCAACTCAAATTGGATCTCAACTTGTAGGAGTTATGTATATATTAGATGAACCTTCAATTGGACTTCACCAGCGAGATAATAAACGACTTATTAGCACACTTACACATTTAAGAGATTTGGGGAATACGGTTATTGTCGTAGAGCATGATGAAGAAACAATGACTTCCGCTGATTGGGTAATGGATTTAGGTCCTGGAGCTGGTGTTCATGGTGGAGAATTAATTGCAGAAGGAACTGTAAAAGATATAAAAAAAGTAAAGGCATCAATAACCGGTGAATATTTATCAGGTAAAAGGTCGATTTCAATTCCAAAAATTAGGCGAAGAGGGAATGGTAAAAAATTAATCCTTAAGGGTGCATCAGGTAATAATTTAAAAAATGTAACGGCCGAATTTCCATTAGGAAAATTAATCTGTGTTACAGGTGTATCGGGATCTGGAAAATCTTCATTAGTGAATCAAACACTATCCCCACTATTGTCTAAAGAATTTTATAATAGCCATAAAAAACCATTAAAATATGAAACCGCTGAAGGGTTATTATATCTTGATAAAGTAATCAATATTGATCAATCTCCAATTGGGAAAACACCACGGTCAAACCCTGCAACTTATACTGGATTATTTACTCATATTAGAGAATTATTTACTCAACTTCCAGAAGCAAAAATAAGGGGGTATAAACCAGGTCGATTTTCTTTTAATGTAAAAGGTGGGCGATGTGAAGTATGTGAAGGTGTTGGATTAATTAAAATTGAAATGCATTTCATGGCAGATATGTATATTCAATGTGAAGATTGTAAAGGTGCGCGATATAACCGAGAGACTTTAGAAATTACATATCGAGGAAAACATATTTCTGATGTACTGGAAATGACAATTGAAGAAGCGTTTAATTTCTTTGAAAATCATTATTCAATAAATAGAAAATTAGAAACATTGATAAATGTAGGTTTGGGTTATATAAAAATAGGGCAACAAGCCACGACACTTTCTGGAGGTGAATCTCAGAGAGTAAAATTATCTTCAGAACTGTCAAAAATTGGCACAGGAAGAACGATGTATATCTTAGATGAACCGACAACGGGTCTTCATTTTGAAGATGTAAAAATGTTATTAAAAGTATTACATAGTATCGTTGAAAATGGAAATTCAGTAATTGTCATTGAACATAATTTAGATGTGATAAAAA
Organism: Fidelibacterota bacterium; assembly: GCA_014381925.1. Taxonomy (GTDB): domain Bacteria; phylum Fidelibacterota; class Marinisomatia; order SCGC-AAA003-L08. Next base: position 27,651 of record JACNKR010000068.1, read on the forward strand.
CAGCAGATTGGGTAATAGATTTAGGCCCTGAAGGTGGTTTTGGCGGTGGCGGTATTATTGCAAAAGGAACACCTGAACAAGTCGCAAAAGTTAAAAAATCATATACAGGTCAATTTTTGAATGATATATTAAAAAATAATCTTTAATTAAAGATTATTTAGAAATTCGTGTTGACCACCTTAATATTGCGATTAATAAAATTTTCTCAGGCTGGCAAACAAATGAAATAACCTGCGTGAAAATTTCCACCACAAGCCATTCCGTTTACCAAACTTCCTTCACAAAACCACCTAAACCCGCAACCGCACTACACGCTTTTCACGTCAGGTAGATTGGGGGTTAAACTGCTTTTTTTATTTCTAATAATACTGCTTAACATAGGCATACGCCCGTTCAAACAAATCTTGGTCTTTATGTAATTTATATTTCAAGAGCGTTTTTCGGAGTGAGCGTTGCACTTCTCTTTCGCCGGATGTGGTCGTTTGCCAGCCATCAAAACGGACAATTTTTACAATTTCATCAATATCCGTAACGATGCGTGCAACCACTGCAGGAGTTTGGTCTGTCTTTAATTCAAGGAACAAATCTGTCAGCGCTTCTTTTGCAGATTTCTGTTCTTGTTGAGTAAGTGTTTCCTGTTCGGCTTCTACTGTTTCTTTGGCTAATTTGCAGAGTTCTTTCACAAATTCAATACTGGAAATCAATCCCTGTTCGGCTTTATCTCGCAATGCTTCCAAGCGATCGCTTAATGCTTTAAATTTAGGATTTCCTTGTTGACGCTTGAAACGTTTGATTAATTCTCTCTCTAATTGCTTCACTTTCTTTGGATCAGGATTATTGAACAAATCATCAATCACATCTGCATCCATGATGAATTCTTCCAAATCATCGTGCAAATCGCCTACATGGATATTTTCGTGAATCAGTTTTGTTGTTTGTGCGCCAAAAGCGAACCAGAGCATTTTACCGATATTATCTAATGCGGGTTGAACGGATTGATAAACTTGGCTTAACCAACGATAATCACTTAAATATGGATTCAGCACTGCATCGGGTGAAAGCGATTCCCAGAGTTTTTCCAGTACCACATAATCTTTGGCAAAGGCATCTTTAAGTTCATCGGTTCTAATGCGTTCTTGGGCCGCTTCCAATCCTTCAAATCCTTCCATAGTTCTATCCACACCGGAAAAATGTGCCAAACAGGCTTTCACGGCTTCCGGGAGTTTGGCTTTCAATAAGTTTAAATTTGTAATGACTTTAGTTACCGATTTTTCATCAAATTGTAATGCGTCTGCTGCATCATCAAAAATGCCGAAATAATCAACGATACAGCCAAAATTCTTATTGGGATACAAGCGGTTGGTTCGGCAAATCGCCTGCAATAAAGTGTGGTCTTTTAGTGATTTATCGAGATACATAGTTTGCAAAATCGGCGAATCAAATCCCGTAAGCAGTTTGGCCGTAACAATCAAAAATTTCAGTTCAGAATCTTTGTCATTAAACGCACCAATCACCCGCTCCTGTTCATCTTTTTCCATGCCCCATTTTTGTTTGAATTCCAATTCATCATTAGCACTGGTGGACATCACAATTCGACTGGCATTTTCAGGAAAATGACTATCCAACAACTCTTTATATTGCACACAAGCAAACCTATCCGGTGTAACAATCATTGCCTTAAATCCGTGTGGTTGGACTTTCTGACGGAAATGCAATGCAATATCATCCACAATTTTTTGCACTCGTTCAGGAGATTTTAAAAAGACAGACATTTGTGCGGCTTTCTTGCTTAAAATATCCGCTTCTTCATCACTCAAGGATGCCTGTTCCACCATAGCTTTATAGGCTTTATCCATCATTGCCTTATCCACATGCACATCCACCAATCGCGGTTCAAAATGTAGGGGGAGTGTTGCTTTGTCCCGAATGGATTCTTGAAATGTATAACGGGATAAATAACCACCTTGATCCTGTTCTGAACCAAATGCCCAGAAGGTATTTTTATCTAATTTATTCACCGGCGTTCCCGTAAGGCCAAAATAAAATGCATTGGGTAGGGCAGCACGCATTTGTCGCCCTAAATCTCCTTCTTGTGTTCGATGGGCTTCGTCTGCCATGACAATAATATTATGTCGCAGATTCATATTTTCAGTAGCATCTTTGAATTTATGAATCGTGGTGATTAAAATTTTGCGGGTGTCTTTTTCCAGTAAATCATTCAATTCACGAATACTGTTTACGGCGACCATATTGGACACATCCGCCGAATTGAAGGTGCCGGTGATTTGTGTATCTAAATCCACCCGATCCACCAAAATAATAACCGTGGGCGATTTTAATTCACGATGTCGGCGAAGTTGCTGTGCCGCAAAAACCATGAGCAAGGATTTCCCCGACCCTTGAAAATGCCAAATCAATCCCTGTTTAATCGTGCCATCTACCACCCGTTCTACAATTTTATTGGCACCGTCATATTGCTGATAGCGGGGAATAATTTTAATACGGCGTTTCTTTTTATCCGATGAAAAAAGTGAAAAGTTTCTTAAAATTTCTAATAATACGAAAGGTTTCAAAATTTGCTTGAGTTCATCTCCCACTTCTTTGAGTCCCAGTTTTTGCACCAGTTCATCATTTTCCGTTTCCAATCGCCAGGGTGACCAGAGTTCTAACGGACATCGCACAGAGCCGTAGAAAAATTCCTTTCCTTCTGTGGCGAATGAGAGAATGTTAGGCACAAAAAGTTGGGGAATAGCATTTTCATAAATATCGTGGATTTCATGCGCACCGTCTAACCAAGAAATAGATGGACGAATGGGTGTTTTCGCTTCGCCTACCACAACAGGAATTCCGTTAATCATCAATACAATATCAGGAATTTTCGTCTCCCGATGATGCACCCGAAATTGATTGGTAATGATATAACTGTTATTGGTGAAATTTCCAAAATCAATGAGCCGTACCGTCACATGGCGATTATTTTCGCCAAAAGGCATGGTCTTTTCGCCCTGCAACCATTTGGTAAATTCTTCATTTGCACGAACCAACCCTGTTTGATTCACAGAAATAAGAATCGCCCGTAGTTTATAAATCACTTCATCTGCCCGTTCCGGACTTTCCTGAATTTCAGGATTGATGCGAATGAGCGCCCGCCGGAGTTCAGATTCTACCAATACTTCATTCACGCCCCGGTCAATTTCTTCCGGAGAACGATATTGCCACTGTGTCCCATACGAAGGCGGTAATTCAGCAACACCATCTGCATTGAGATTTACACCACTTAACTGGTGAATGATAAAATGTTCGACAGC
>JACNKR010000056.1 GCA_014381925.1 Fidelibacterota bacterium
ATGGAGCAATCATTCTATTTAGCAAATGAAATCAGTGTAGATGGTATTTCTGCGCAATATGGTGATGTTCTATTATCATATAACGATAATGTACTAACAGGTTCAGCAGTGATTGAAGATGGACCAACGACCATTGCTGTAATGGGTAGAGATATGACCGATTTAACAATTGGATTTCATGAAGTTGGACAAACCCCACAATTTAAAATCTATTTACAAAATAGTGGTGAAATTGTTGAATTAACCTCAAGTAATAATGCAGGCTGGACATCAATGTCTATGCATCAAATGGATCGCTTAATTGGTGAGATGCCAAAAGTAGTGGTGAGTGAATTCTCATTTAATACACCGTATCCAAATCCGTTTAACCCAGTGACTACATTTAGCTATGGCTTACCGAATGAAGGCAAGGTAACGGTTACTGTGTATAATCTAAATGGTGAAAAAGTAACTGAATTATTAAATGAAAACCAAACTTCAGGTATTTATAATATGGACTGGAATGCAGGTTCCGTTTCTGCAGGAGTTTATTTTATAAATCTTGAGGTGAATGAAATAAATGGGACAAAATATCAGCAAACTCAAAAAGTTATTTTGTTGAAGTAAATAATATTTAAATATAAAAAAACCATCAAAAGAGGGCAGAGTAATCTGCCCTCTTTAATTTAATCTAAAATAAAAAAATAATAGCCCATTTATAATCCAGAAAAACATAATTGTCGTAGTATTCGTTTGTGTGGATATGATTATTCACAACCGAATTTATATTTTATAACGATCTGTACAAAAAATAGAAAATATTTATTTGGGGATATAATTGAATTAGAAAATGAACAATACATTATGGATTTAAATGAAATGGGCAAATTAATTGAATGGCATTGGTTCCAAATCCCAATCCATTTTACATATGTTAAATTACAAGAATTTGTTATTATGCAAAATCAAATCCATGGAATTATTGAAATTATGGATGATAATGTATGGGCACGACATGTCGTGCCCATACTAAAACAACAGATTAATGAAAAATATGGGAATCCTACAAAAAATTCAATACCAACAATTATTCGTTCCTTTAAAGGGGCGGTTTCCAGGAAATTAAACAGAATTTACAAAACATCCAGAAAAACCATTTGCCAGCGGAATTATTATGAACACATTATTCGGAATGATAAATCATATCAAAATATTTGTGATTATATTCAGAATAATCCAACACGATGGGAATTTGATAAATATTATAGATAATAAATATGGGTCACGACTAAGATCGTCAATTATTCCTATAACCTGAATTCCATTTCAATTTTATCAAAAATTTATTTTTATGACAATATAAAAACCCTGTAATTTTAATGATAGTATTTATGCCGTGGTGGTGGAATTGGTAGACACGCTGGTCTTAGGAACCAGTGCCATTTGGCGTCAGAGTTCGAGTCTCTGCCGCGGCACACAATAAAATTCAAAACCTTGTTTTATGAGTCAAAACCAAGTAAAAGAAAATATTAACATTGAAGAAAATGAGAAAGGTATCATTGAAGTTTTGGTACACTCGTTTTTTGTCATTCCATTTGTTATAACTGTATTTGGTGTGCTTTTCTTTTTTATGTGGCAAATGCTATCTAATGAATCGGATTCTGCATATGATTATTTACATGAAATTAAAATTGGATCAGCCACTAAAAGATGGCAATCTGCATTTGAACTAGCAAAAATACTTGGAAATCCAAATCTCGTTCCTACCGATGAAAAATTTATAAATGAGTTAAAAGAAGTTTACCGTAATTCTATTCATGATGATTCACAAGTACGCACATATCTTGCACTTGCTATGGGTTCAACGGGTAATATAAATTATGGAGAAGTGTTAGCAGAAGGTTTTTCGGATGAAAATATTCAAAGCCGGATTGCATCAATAAAAGCCGTTGGACAAGTTGGTTTTGTTAGCGCTTTACCTGAATTGAATAAATTTATAGCTTCCTCTATAGATGATGATCAACGATTATCTGCAATTATTGCAATTGGTATGATAGGTGATACAATTTCAAGAACTCACCTTATTCCATTATTAGATGATGATGAACCAAATATCAGATGGGAATCTGCTGTAGCTTTGGCAAAAATGAATGATGAAAATGCTATTCCTATTATTAAAGAATTAATGCAACGAGATTATTTACAAAAATTTAAAGAAGTTGATGATTGGGAACAGGTTCAAGCTATCTTGGTGGCTGTTCATGTTTCAAGTATATTAAAATCAGATGAGTTTATTCCTCATTTAGAAAAATTAGCACTCGAAGATAGGAATATGAAAGTAAGAGATAGTGCAATAAAAACATTGAAAAAAGTATATAATAAGGATGTTGGATAATGGCAAAACCTACTGCTTCCATCGGGAAAAATGAAAATAGTACTACTGATAATTCGGTTGACCGAAAAGGATTTATTAGTTGGATGACTGTTGGTTGGGTTGCATTCTCGGCTGCAACGGGTGGATTCTTTACAATGATGATTCGGTTTTTATTTCCAAATGTATTATTTGAACCACCACAAAGTTTCAAAATTGGGTATCCTGATGATTTCACAAAAGGTATGGTTGATATTCGGTTTAAGAAAAAATACGCGGTTTGGATTGTAAGAGATCAGTCTGGTTTGTATGCATTATCAACAGTGTGTACACATTTGGGTTGTACACCAAACTGGTTAAATACAGAACAGAAATTTAAATGCCCATGTCATGGAAGTGGGTTTAGAAAAACAGGTGTCAACTTTGAAGGACCAGCACCTCGTCCATTAGAGCGATTTAAAGTATATAGAGCAGAAGACGGTCAAATTGTTGTGGATAAAACTAAAAAATTCCAACAAGAAAAAGGTGAGTGGGAAAACCCTGAATCATTTTTAGAACTTGCATAATTAATTAAAATTTAGAGAATATTTATGGCTGATGAGAAAAAACAAAATCCGTTAGAAAAAATAGCTAATTCACAAGTGTGGAAATCTATTTTCAGAACGGGTATTCCGGTAACGCGTCGTCAACGAATGATGGCAATATTAAATAATGTATTTTTACATTTACATCCTGTTCGCTTACCTAAACATGCAGTGAAAATTAAATATACATGGTGTATGGGTGGATTATCGTTTTTCCTATTTTTAGTATTAACTATATCTGGAATATTGTTGATGTTTTATTATCGACCAACAGTTGAATATGCTTATACAGATATTATTGATTTAACAGAGCAAGTACCATTAGGAGTTATGAGAGAAATTCACCGTTGGGGTGCTCATGCAATGGTTATTGCGGTTTGGCTTCACATGTTTAGAGTATTCATGACGGGTTCATATAAACCACCAAGAGAATTCAATTGGAGTGTTGGTGTTCTATTAATGGTAATTACTATGTTTTTGAGTTTTACCGGATATTTACTACCTTGGGATCAATTAGCAATTTGGGCCGTAACTGTTGGAACAAATATGGCTAGAGCACATCCATTTATTGGACATGAAGGCCCTGGTGCATCTTTACTTGCTATTGGGGATATAAACTTAGTTCATGCTGGTTCAGATATCCGATTCGCTTTATTAGGTGGACGATTTGTAGGAGAAGCAACACTTCTAAGATTTTATGTATTACACTGTATTGGAGTACCATTTATTGCCATGATTTTAATGGCAGTTCATTTCTGGCGTGTCAGAAAAGATGGTGGTATCTCAGGTCCTTTATAAAAAAATAATTAACTGGAAATTAGTATGATTGATATCATAAAACATTTTATTAATGTCATTTCAAATCCAACAATATCGTTTACATTATTAACGGTATTAGCACCGTTATTATTTCCTCCAACGGATTGGTTTGAAAAATACCATTTCAAATTTGGATTTAATCGGCTTTGGAAAAAAGAAGGTGCATATTTTATGTTTTCTTGCATCACCTTATTTTTAATTGCAGGATATACGGATGAATTTGCAATTAAAATATTAACCAAACCAGATAATATTCCAATTGTATTAATGTTTTATCTAATACCATTAACGCTATGGTTAGCGATGAATCAAGCATATAATAATGATGAAAGACTTGCAAGAGGGGAAGCTCCCTTAGAGCAAAATGACCCTAAAGATAAAGTTTTAGTTTGGCCAGATTTAGTATATATTGAATTAATTTGTTTATTATTATTCATGGTTTTTTTGATTGTGTGGTCTGTGTATATAGGTGCACCATTAGAAGAGCCAGCAAATCCGGCTGCCACGCCTAATCCGTCAAAAGCGCCATGGTACTTTTTAGGATTACAGGAAATGTTAGTTTATTTTGATCCTTGGATTGCAGGTATAATTTTCCCAATATTTATCATGGGTGGATTAATGGCAATTCCATATATTGATACGAATAAAAAAGGACAAGGCTATTATTCATTTAAAGAACGCCGAATTGCTATATTTATATTTATGTATGGATGGTTAGCATTATGGGTGTATTTAATTATTGTAGGCACATTCTTTAGAGGACCTAATTGGAATTTCTATGGACCATTTGAATTATGGGATGCACATAAAGTAGAAGCCTTAAGTAATGTGAATTTATCAGAATATTTATGGGTGAAAGCGTGGAATCAGGGTTTACCAGAAAATATTTTAGCAAGAGAGTTTTTAGGATTTGTAGTCGTGATACTTTATTTTGTCGTACCTCCTGCAATTTTAGCAAAAACTTATTTAAAAGAATTTTATTTGAAAATTGGTTCAACTCGGTATTCAACAATTATGTTTTTTGGTTTAGCAATGTTATCGCTTCCAATTAAAATGTATTTGAGATGGACCATTAACCTGAAATATATCATTGCCATCCCTGAATGGTTTTTCAATATTTAAGGAAGATTTAATATGCCATTTGTAAATACAGAAGAAAGATACTATAAAGGAAATACATTAAATAAGTGGTTTGCAATTGCGTCCGTTTTATTTTTTGGTTCAATTGTTTTAACTTTTTGGGATGATAATAATGACGATTTTAAAAATTATCAAAAAGAGTTTAGAAAAATTGAAGCTAAGATTGCTGAAGAAAAGCATTCTACTGCATTGGCAGGTATCTCTGAACAAGTAGAAGATTATGAAGCAAAAATTGAAGAGGCTAAAACTGAATTAGATCAAAAAAATTCTGATTTAGAAAAAGCGAATAAAAGATTAGAAAAGTATGAAGGAAAGTATTACCAAGCAAATATGGATTACCTTGCACATAAGGGTGAAATTGATGCTTTAAAATACAGATTAGAAAATAATAGGTCTCATGCTGGACATAGTGATGGACATGGAGATGAACATCATGAAAATCCATTTCAAGAACAATATGACACTGCTATTGAAAAGTTAAATGAGTTAAGGGTTGCAAGAGAAATTATAGAAAATGAAGTTAAACTGTCAGAAAAGCATATTGATGATTTGTCTCTTGGATTTATTACAGCAAATAAAAATTTAGAATCACTCATGGCTGATGTCAATTTATTAAGAACAAACTTAGAAAAATTATCTTTTGAGCATATGTCAACTGCAAATAAAGTCGCAGATGTAATTAGAGATTTACCAATCATAGATTTTTTAGATCCATATTATAAAGTTAAACAAGTAGTTGTTGATGAAATAAAATATAATGTGAATTTTGCTCAAGTTCAAACAGTTGATAGATGTATGAGTTGTCATTTAGGAATTGATAAAAAAGGCTTTGAAGATCAACCTCAACCATACACAACTCATCCAGACTTAGAATTATACTTAACTTCCGCATCTGCACATCCAATTGAGAGATTTGGTTGTACAGGTTGTCATGCAGGAAGAGCAAGAGGAACTACATTTAATACAGCTGTTCACATGCCAAATACTTCTGAATCCCAAATTGAATGGGAAGATGAATTTGGATGGAAGCAAATGCATCATTGGTTAAAGCCAATGTTACCTACTCGTTATTCTGAAGCAGGTTGTTTTAAATGCCACTCAAATGAGGCAAATATTAAAGGTGCAGACAAATTAACATTGGGTTTGAGCTTAATTGAAAAAGCAGGTTGTTATGGATGTCATACAATTGAAAAATATAAAGATCGACGAAAGTCTGCTCCAGATTTAACTCGTATTAATGAGAAGACTACTCAAGATTGGACACGAAAATGGGTGAAAGATCCAAAATCGTTCAGACATAATACATGGATGCCTTCATTTTTTAATCAAGAAAATAATAGCGACCATGATAGCCAATTACGGAATGAAACTGAAATTTATTCAATTGTTAATTATTTATTTAAAGAGAAACAAGAAGTAGATTTAGAAAAATCATATTCAAATTATTTAGGTGATATTGAAGAAGGAAAGAAAATATTTGAGTCTGTTGGATGTATGGGGTGCCATACCGTAAATGAAGATCCAGATATAGAAGAAGAAACGAGTCTAACAAGTTTATTGAAAAAACAAGGTCCAAACCTGATTGGATTAGGTTCAAAAACAACTCCTGAGTGGATTTATAAATGGATAAAAAACCCAAAGGAATATTGGCCAGAAACAAAAATGCCAGATTTACGACTATCTGATAAAGAAGCGAAAAATATTACCGCATATTTATATTCGTTTTCAAATTCTGAATTTGAAGAAATTCAAGATTTAAAATTAGATTCTGATGAATTAAATAATATTACTCAACGATGGTTAAATAAAAAATATTCTCTTGATGTTGCAGAAGCAAAATATTCAAAGATGAATGATGTAGATAAATTAGATTTTGTGGCTAAGAAAAGTATAGCATACTATGGTTGCTTTGGCTGTCATATCATTGAAGGATTCGAAGATGCAAAACCAATAGGAACTGAATTAACTTATGAAGGTACAAAACCAGTTGAAAAATTAGATTTTGGTTATATTCATGATATTGATCATACAAATTATGCATGGTTTGAGCAAAAATTAGAAAATCCAAGAATATTTGATAGACATAAAGAAGTTTCACCTGAAGATAAATTAAAAATGCCAAATTTTGAGTTTAACCAATTAGAAATTGAAGCACTTGTTACTGCCATTTTAAGTTTTAATGAGGATGTTGTTGACCATTCAATATTAGGAGACGCATCCCCTGAAGCTATTTTAGTGAATGAAGGGATGAATCTTATAAAGGAATATAATTGCCAAGGATGCCATATAATTGAAGACTTTGGGGGACAAATTGCAGATATAATAGGGAAACCTGAATATTCTCCACCGAATTTGAATACACAGGGTGCAAAAACTCAGCCTAAATGGTTATACGATTTTCTTAAAAAACCATTTATTTTAAGACCAAATTTAAAAGTTAGAATGCCATCATTTAATTTAATTGATGAACAGTGGAATGCAATTATTGCAGCATTTAGAGCAATGGACGGCGAAGTGAATACATTCGAAAATGTTCATAATGTAAATAAAAAATCAACTACATATCATGCAGGAGATAAACTTGCAGAACTCGGAGCATGTGAAAATTGTCACTTTATGGGTAAGAAATTTCCTAAGCAAGATGCCTCAACATGGGCACCAAATTTAGCAATGACTAAAAGTAGATTACGACCAGAATGGGTAGTAGATTGGTTGAGAGACCCTGCTAAAATTATGCCTGGAACAAAAATGCCCGCACCATTTATTCCAACAGAAGATTTGCTCTCAATAGAGGGTGCTGTTAATGATTGGGGTAGAGCCATTATTGAATTAAGTGGTGACCAGGAAGCAATGATAAATGGAATTAGAGATTGGATTTTTGCAATTGATGGTAAAGAAGATTTATCTAAAGAAATAAAAAATTATTTTGATAAAAATGGTTATCTACATTTAGAAGCATCTGAAGATGAAGAAGAGGATGATGATGATTGGGGTGATGACGAAGATTGGTAAACAATAATTTTAAAAATTAAATATAAAAGCAAAAGCCTCCTTAAGGTGACTTTTGTTATTTTAGGAGATATTTATGCAAAATGATAAGTTTTGGTTATGGATAATTTATATTCTTTCATCTGTAATTTCGTTGGCTGTTGGATTTTTAATTTTAGGTCCAAGACCTGAAGGAATGGTTGGATCGTTGGATGTTTCTAGGTTACCTCTTGTAAATGCCACATTAAATTTTATAACGACTATATTGTTAGTTTTTGCTTTTTGGGCAATAAAAAATAAAAAAATCCAACTTCATAGGAAATTAAATTTATCAGCATTTACAACTTCTGCAATGTTTTTAGTAACTTATGTCATTTACCATTGGTTTAAGTCTGGACCTAAACATTATGAGGGTCAATTTATGACGATTTATCTTATAATATTAGTAAGCCATATTATATTAGCCATAATCATTCTTCCGTTAGCATTAATTACATTATATAGGGGATGGAAAAACCAAGTAGATCAACACCGAAAGATTGCAAAAATTACATTTCCAATCTGGTTATATGTTTCAATTACTGGTGTTGTAATATATTGGATGCTATATTAGGTAAATTTTAATAGGAAGACTTTGACTTTTAAGTAATTTCAATTTAATTGTATTTTAAATAAGATATTTTAAAGGAATTAAATGAATTATAGAATTTTTACCCTGCTCTTCACATGTGCTTTTTCAGTGAATATAAAAGTCTCTCCATATCTTCAAGATGCTACCCCTCACAGCATTACAATTATGTGGGAAACCGATTTAAATGAACAAAGTGTTGTAGAATATGGATTCAATATTTCTTTAGGAAATATTGAAAATGGAAGCTCTCAAATAAGTTCAGGATTATCACAAATCCATACAGTAACAATTTCAAATCTACTTCCAGCTACTCGTTATTTTTATAAAGTGATTACAGGTGATGCTATTTCTGAAATTTCAAATTTTATTACCCCACCCGATTCACACGAGCATTTTTCATTTGTAGCAATGAGTGATATGCAAAGAGATAATGCAAATCCAAATAAATTTGAAGAGGTAGTTCATGATGGTATTATTTCATTTTTTAATGATAATTACAGTGGAGATATTTCAACTGATTTAGGATTTGTTTTAATTCCAGGCGACCTTGTGCCAACAGGTACGTCATATTCTCAATGGGAAAATTATTTCTTTGATCCAGCCACTCCATTGTTTTCTCAAGTCCCCGTATATCCTGTGTTTGGAAATCATGAACAGAATTCAGATTATTTTATTAAATATTTTCATTTACCTGATAATGGAACGCCAGGATATGAAGAACATTGGTGGTATAAAGATTATTCAAATATTAGAATATTAGGCTTAGATTCAAATTGGGACTATCAAATTGATGAACAATTGGAATGGATGGATGATGTTTTAATCCAATCCTGTGAAGATGATAATATAGATTTTGTATTTGCAGAATTACACCATCCACATAAATCTGAATTATGGCCTGCGGGGGAAACTGATTTTACAGGGTCAGTTATTGAGAAGTTAGAAAATTTTTCAACTACTTGTGGAAAACCGACAATTCATTTTTTTGGTCATACACATGGATATTCACGGGGGCAATCTATTGATCATCAACACTTATGGGTAAATGTAGCAACTGCGGGTGGAAATATTGATTATTGGGATGAATATGCGCAAACAGATTATGAAGAATTTACAATTTCATTAAGCGAGTATGGATTTGTAGTGATGGATGTAGAGACGGGTGCTAATCCACAGTTTACAATGAAACGAGTGAGTAGAGGAAATGAATTTGAAGAAACAGAAAATACAATTAAAGATGTAATTACTATTCGAAAGTTTAATGATGCACCTCAAACACCACAAATAATTTCACCAATAGATGAAGAAATTAATCCCGATGATTTAATGTTAGAAGCTGAACCTTTTGAAGATATGAATGATGATGAACATTGGTTTTCTCAATGGCAAATTTCTGAAAACTGTAATTCATTTGATAGTCCAATTATAGATATTTATGAAAGCCATGAAAATTGGTATCATGATGAAAATACACAATTAGGAAATAGTTTAATACATGAAGATATTAGTGGATTAGAATCAAATACAGCTTATTGCTGTAGAGTTCGTTTTAGAGATTCTGGTTTAACATGGAGTGATTGGTCTAATTCTATTGAGTTTATAACGGGTGAAAGTTTATTTTCAGGCAACTTATTAACAAATCCTGGAGCAGAAAATAGTATTGATGGTTGGACGGTTAGAGAGGGTGTTTTTGAATCTTTACCTCCCGGAGATTGTGATGGGATAAACCCAAATTCAGGGAATCGTTATTTTTCAGTTGGTGGATTATGTACTGAAAGTGAATATGCAGAAGTATATCAATCTATTTTTGTAGGTGATGAAGCTGAATGTATTGATTCAGGTAATATGACCGTTCTATATAGTGGATTTTTATCAAATTGGGGTGGAGATGATCATCCTGAATTTAATTTAGAATTTGATGATGGATTTGGGAGTATTATTTCTGAAGCGCCTATTTTGGATACTTATAATTCATCATGGAGTGAAATTTCAAATCAAATGATTATCCCCGCAGGAACACGAATTATTAATTTTGTAATGATGGGTACTCGAATTGCTGGATCAGATAATGATTCATATTTTGATGATATGGAAATGAGATTAATGAATAATTGTAATCAATATTTAATAGGAGATTTGAATAATGATGGGATTATAAATGTAATTGATATTATCCGAATGGTAAATATAATATTGGGAAATGCTATTCCATCGGATTATGAATTACAAGTAGGTGATACAAATTTAGATGATATAATAAATATCATTGATATTATTCATGTTGTAAATATCATTTTGGAGTAATTTATCAGATCGGTGCAATACCGACATTCTGGATTATCACCTATTATAAATACAAAAACATTTAAAAATAATATAGTGAAACTTTGTAGAACCAAATTTAAGGTGCACTCCTCTGGAGTTCAAATTTTTCATTTAATGTATGTTATTAATAGACCACCTCTCCGAGGTTAATTAGATGCTAATTTTTCATAATTAATTATATAGCTATAACTCCAGATAAGTGTCACTATTAGTAACTATAGAAAAATTAACATACTGTAACTCCATCGGAGTGAACTTTAAGAATACCGCCAAGGATTTCAAAATGGGTTAATATATTATGGTTTATTAATAGGCCACCTCTCAGAGGTTAATTAAATGTTAATATTCCATAATTAATTATATTGTTATAACTCCAGAGGAGTGTTACTATTAATAACTTTAGAAAAAATATCATACTGTAACTCCATCGGAGTAAACTTAAAAAAGAGTTTATAAATTTGATTTTTCGGTGTAAACGATAAAATAAAATTTAAGAATATAAATAAACCTTTTCAAATGCAAGCAAATTGCCAAAGCCCCGCATGGCAAACACACAAATCAAAGCTTTGTCAATAAGATTGCAAACCCAACTCAAGACAAAATGGAATAAAAAATACGCCACGCAAATCCCGGCACTGAAGACAACAACTAAATGATACGGAAACGGATGACAGTCAAGCATTTCATAGATATGGAAGACTGCATAACAGGCTAAGAAAACCATTCCTAAAAAGAGAGCCACCCATTTCTGAGCGGCTCTACTTTCACAACAATCGTTAAGAAGGAACGATTATATTATTGACGACCCTCAACCAAATTATCAACTACAGCTGGATCTGCCAATGTTGATATATCACCGAGCGAATCAATCTCGTTTTCAGCGATTTTGCGTAAAATCCGACGCATAATTTTACCACTGCGAGTTTTCGGTAATGCTGGCGTGAATTGGATTTTGTCTGGTTTCGCATGCGGACCAATATCCACCGAAACCGTTTTGAGAATATCTTTCTTTATCTCATCTGTCGGTTCAACACCTTTCATCAAAGTAACATAAGCATAAATACCTTGTCCTTTAATGTCATGCGGATAACCCACCACAGCGGCTTCAGCAACACCATCGGCTTTTCCGATACCACCTTCAACTTCTGCCGTGCCAATGCGATGCCCTGAAACATTTAAAACATCATCCACGCGACCTGTAATCCAATAATAACCATCTTCATCGCGTTTTGCGCCATCACCTGTGAAATAATATCCCGGATACATTTGGAAATATGCTTCATAAAACCGCTTGGGATCACCATAAAGTCCGCGCATCTGACCGGGCCAACTCGTTTTAATCGCGAGCAAACCTTCCACACCATTTCCATCTTTTTCATTTCCCTCTTGATCTAAAATAACAGGCTGAATTCCGAAGAAAGGAAGCGTTGCTGATCCCGGTTTTTGCGGAATCGCGGCTGGCAGTGGCGTAATCAAAATACCACCCGTTTCTGTTTGCCACCAAGTATCAACAATCGGACAACGACCTTCACCGACAAGATTGTAATACCACATCCATTCAGGTTCTTTAATTGGTTCACCGACCGTGCCGAGCAATTTCAAACTCGAGCGATCGTGTGGTGTAACAAATTCATTGCCTTGTGCCATCAAAGCACGCAATGCTGTCGGTGCCGTGTAAAAACTGTTAACTTTATGTTTTTCCACGATTTGCCAGAAACGACCAAAATCAGGATAATTTGGCACACCTTCAAACATCATTGTTTTTGCACGATTTGCAAGCGGGCCATAGACGATATATGAATGTCCTGTAACCCAACCAATATCTGCTGTGCACCAATACACATCATCTTTTTGATAATCAAAAATAAGCTCGTGCGTGAATGACGCATAAGTCAAATATCCACCTGTCGTGTGCAAAATTCCTTTAGGTTTACCAGTTGAACCCGATGTATATAAAATGAAAAGCGGGTCTTCTGCGTCCATCATTTCTGGCGGGCAATTTGCATTTACTTTTGCCATTTCATCATGCCACCATAAATCACGGCCATCTCTCATTTCGATTTCTGCGCCTGTGCGTTTTACGACAAAAACATGTTGAATCGAAGGTGTATCAGCAAGCGCTTTATCTGCATTTGATTTCATTGGAATGTTCAATTTCACACCACGAACGCCAGTGTCTTGTGTAACCAAAACTTTGCACTCGGAATCATTGATTCTGTCGCGCAATGAATCTGGCGAGAACGCACCAAATACAATGGAATGCACCGCACCAATTCGTGAGCAAGCTAGCATTGCAATCGCCAATTCTGGAATCATTTGCATATACAAACAAACGCGATCGCCTTTGACAACGCCATTTGTTTTTAGGACATTCGCAAATTTGGAAACTTCGTCCGTGAGTTCTTTGTAAGTGAAAGTTTTATCCTCTTCTGGATTATTTCCTTCCCAAATCAAAGCCACTTGATCGCCGTATCCATCTTCCACATGACGATCCAAACAGTTGTAGGCGACATTCAATTTTCCACCTTCAAACCATTTTATTTTCGCCTCTTTGAAATCCACTTCCGAGACTTTGTCCCATTTTTTTGTCCAAGTTAACCGTTCGGCAATTTCTGCCCAAAATTCATTCGGGTTCGACATGGACTTTTCATACATTTCGTTGTATTTCTCTATGTTCGGCACATGCGCTTTCGCTGCATCCAAATATGCTGGAGAAAATACTTTGACTTCACTCATTTTTGTTTTCCTTTCATTCGAGATAATAAAAATTTATGCATGTTGTATTGGTTTGACCAGAAAAGTCAATAAAGCACCAATTAAACAAGCCACACCACAAATCGTAAACGCCAGTGGGAAATTGCCCAAATCACCGAGCCTCCCACCCAAAATTGGACCCACAATGCCACCGACACCATACGCCAAAAAGACGAACGGATAATTCTCACCAATATTTTTTGCGCCGAATGTGTCAGCCGTAATTGTTGGAAATAAAGCAAAATTTCCACCAAAATTAAATCCGATAAGCGTTGCACCGAGATACAATAAAATAGGCGTTCCAGCCATTTTTGTGAATGCGATGACAATAATTCCTTGCGTCGCTGCCATAATAATAATCGAATATCGACGACCGAGTAAATCGCTCAAACTTCCCCAAATAATGCGCCCCAATCCATTCGCTAAACTGAAAAATACAGCCATCGCCGTGCCCGCAATTGCCGATGCTTCGAAATTTGTAAATCCATTTGCTTGCAATGCTTCCATCGGATATAATTTCATCAAACCGATGGACATCAATCCCGCACCCGCCGAGAATACAAAAGTAAGAAAAATCAGAAAGAACTGCGGAGTTTTTAGCATTTCATTGGAAGTAAAATCTTGTTTATTAGATGCATTCCCGGCCGCCATATCGGGTGGAATATAACCTTCTGGTAACCAGCCTTCTGGTGGGAAAACCATCCAAGTTGCACCGATAAAAACCAAAATAGCAAACGCAACACCGTAAATTATTAATGTTGATGAAAGTCCATAATCAGCGATAAGATGGCCCCACGCACCGGCGAGTTTCACCCAAAGCATCGCGCCAAATCCAAATCCCGCAACAGCAAAGCCAGTAATCATTCCTTTTTTATCAGGGAACCAGCGCATTCCAACAGCGATCGGAACAACATATCCAATTCCAATTCCTGCTCAGCCAATAACGCCGATTAAAATTGTTAATGCCCAAAAATTTGTTCCACCGAGAAGCCCAGCCAAAGTGTAGCCAAGCCCGAGTACAACTGCACTCAAAGTTGCCAGTTTTTTGGGCCCCCAAACAGCGAGCTTCTTTCCTGCCCAGACCATCACAATCGCAAAAAATGCAAGTCCTACCGAAAAAACAATTTGTGTTTCTACTTTTGTCCAACCTGCATCTTTCAGTGCTGGCGTAAACACCGACCATGCATAAATTGCACCGAGACAAAGTTGGATAAAAATAGCGCCGATCACAACGAGCCAGCGATTTTGGATTTTCATTGTTCAGGCCCCTTCATTGTTTTTTGTGATTAGTTAATTATCTAATAATTTTTCAGTTTCCAGCCATGTAAAGTTATAAATAAAGATAAGTATATCTTAATATAATATTTTCTTTTCGATAAAGTTTTTTCGTAATTTTTGGACACTGTAAGTGTGTAACATTTTACAGTTTAGTCATCTTGCAAAGGAGATGTTACCGTGAAAAAAAAACAAACAAGGCGTTGGGAAATCGCACAAAAAGGCGAAGAAACGCTTCCAGTCGTTCGGCAAGGACGAGAATTATTAACTGATTCATTGCTCAATAAAGGCACTGCATTTTCTATGGAGGAGCGCGATAAATTAAAAATTCGTGGTTTAGTTCCTCCGCGTTGTGTGGATATGGAAACACAAGCACATCGCATAATGAATAATTATAACTGGAAAACCTCGCCACTTGAAAAGTTTATTTATCTTTCATCGTTGCAAGATCGAAATGAAAACTTGTTCTACAAAGTGCTTATGGAAAACTTGATTGAAATGACACCGATTGTTTACACGCCGGTTGTCGGGCAGGCTTGTCAGCAATTTGGGCATATTTACCGTCGCCCACGCGGAATGTATTTCAGCACTGCCGACCGCGGAAAATTTCGCGAAATGATGGATAATTGGCCACGAAATAATGTGGATATTATCGTTGTAACTGACGGAAGCCGTATTCTTGGGTTGGGCGATTTAGGCACAAATGGGATGGGGATTCCCATTGGGAAATTATCGCTCTACATCGCTGGCGCTGGAATTTATCCTAGCCGAACTTTACCAGTTGTTTTAGATGTCGGAACGAATAATGAAAATTTGCTCAATGAACCGCTTTATTTGGGCTCAAATCACAATCGCTTGACCGGCGATGAATTTTACGAAATGGTAGATGAATTTGTCCAAGCCGCAAAAGACCGCTGGCCAATGGCACTCATTCAATTTGAAGATTTTACAAACGACCACGCTTTCCCACTTTTGGAAAAATATCGAGACAATACGCTCTGTTTTAACGATGATATTCAAGGCACAGGCGCAGTGATTCTCAGCGGTGTTATCGGTGCGATGCGAATACTTAAAAATAAATTGGCGGAACAAAAAGTTGTTTTTTACGGAGCAGGTTCAGCTGGAATTGGTGTTGCGGATATGATTGTCGCTGGAACGATGGAAGAAGGCAATCTCACCGCCGAAGAAGCCCGGAAAAACTTCTGGTTCTTTGATTCCAAAGGACTCGTCACGCACCAACGCGATGGCGATTTGACAGAACATAAAATTCCGTATGCACGAAATGACGAGTTTTTGCCAACCCTACTCGATGTGGTAAAATCAGTCAAACCCACAATTTTGATGGGACTTTCGGGACAGCCACAAACTTTTACGAAGGAAATAATTAAGGAAATGCAAAAACATACGGAACGACCTGTCATTTTTTCACTTTCCAATCCAACAAGCAAATCCGAATGTACCGCCGAACAGGCTTACAAATGGACAAATGGCAATGCGATTTTCGTAAGCGGTAGCCCATTTGACAAAGTTGAATTTGACGGCAAAACTTACATTCCTGGACAGGGCAACAATATGTATATTTTCCCTGGCGTTGGATTGGGCGCATCGACTTGTCAAGCAACAAAAGTTACAGATTCAATGTTTTATGCCGCAGCGAAAACGCTTGCGTACATGGTTACAGATTCCGAATTTGAAACTGGCACAGTTTATCCAGATTTAACGAAGATCCGCGAAATATCGGCTTCGATTGCTTCGGCAGTTTGTAGAACGGCATATGCTGAGGGTTTGGCTCAATTACCAATACCTGATGACATTATGTCTTTCATCCAATCCAAAATGTATCATCCTGATTATCCAAAATATGTGCTAGATGAGGAGGATTAAATGAATTTCAAATATCAAAATCCATTTCCAATGAGCAAGGATAAAACCGAATATCGTTTGCTCACGCGAGATTTTGTCACAATAACCGAATTTGCTGGCAAAAAAATTCTCAAAATATCAGTCGATGGCTTAAATTTGCTCGCCAATGAAGCAATGAAAGATATTTCGTTTTTGCTTCGCCCAAGTCATCAGGCTTTGGTTGGAAAAATTCTCAACGATCAGGATGCCAGCGATAATGACCAATTTGTCGCAAGAGTAATGCTCAAAAATGCTGTGATTTCCGCAGAGCGGAAATTGCCCTTTTGTCAAGATACAGGCACAGCGATTGTTTTTGCGAAAAAGGGTCAGCAAGTTTGGACTGATGGCAACGATGCAGAGGCACTGAGCAATGGAATCTTCAAAACTTACGCGGATGAAAATTTGCGCTATTCACAGGTTGTGCCCATTTCGATGTATGATGAGAAAAATTCAGGGAATAATTTGCCAGCACAGATTGATATTATGGCTGTTGAGGGCGATGAATACAAGTTTTTATTTATGGCAAAAGGCGGGGGTTCGTCAAACAAGTTTGGTTTATTTCAAATGACAAAATCTGTGCTAAATCCAGAAAGTTTGCAGAAGTTTTTAACTGAAAAAATGCATTCACTCGGAACTGCGGCGTGTCCGCCATATCATCTCGCATTTGTAATTGGAGGAACTTCGGCAGAATCTACAATGAAAACTGTAAAACTCGCCACAACAGGCTATTACGATAATTTGCCTGCAGAAGGAAATGACGGTGGACAAGCATTTCGTGATTTGAAAATGGAACAATTTTTACTCGAAGAATCACGAAAAATCGGCTATGGCGCACAATTTGGCGGAAAGTATTTTCTACACGATGTTCGAGTGGTTCGGCTTCCGCGACACGGCGCATCTTGTCCAATCGGAATGGGAGTTTCCTGCTCAGCCGACCGCAATATTTTGGCAAAAATTAACAGCGATGGTATTTGGCTAGAATCACTTGAACTTGACCCTGCAAAATTCTTATCAAACGAAGAAAAATCAACTGATGGCGTGGCTGTAAATATCGATCAGCCGATGGACGAAATTCGTAGAGAATTGACGAAATTTCCGGTCAGAACAATGGTTTTATTGAGTGGAAAAATGGTCGTCGCACGCGATATTGCTCACGCCAAACTCAAGGAATTGCTTGATAACGGCAAACCGTTGCCTGAGTATTTCAAAAGACATCCGGTTTATTATGCGGGACCTGCCAAAACACCAGAAGGAATGGCGACTGGCTCGTTTGGTCCCACAACGGCACAACGGATGGATCCGTATGTGGATTTGTTTCAGAAAAATGGTGGCTCGATGGTGATGATTGCAAAAGGAAATCGGACCCAAATTGTAACCGATGCGTGCCGTGAAAACGGCGGATTTTATCTCGGATCAATTGGTGGACCTGCGGCACTTTTGGCGAAAGAAAATATCAAATTTTCGAAAGTTATTGATTTTCCAGAACTTGGAATGGAAGCTGTTTGGGAAATCGAAGTAGAAAATTTCCCGGCGTTTATTCTTGTGGACGATAAGGGGATTGATTTCTTCCAGCAGTTGTAAAAAAAGCAGAAGTTAACAAGACAAGAAGTGGGGGCGATTGGAAAATCGTCCCTTTATTTTTTATTTAAGGTTCTTCACAGATTTGAGTACTTTTTTAGATTAGAAGAAAAAAAGTAACAGACATTCCAAGAATACTTTCGTAGATTATTTTTATCTCTAAAATTTTCTAAAATACCAATATTTCTAAATTAATCAATTGCCGTAAATTTTGATGAAACATTTCGTCAAAAATAGCATTAGCTGGACAGAATATATTTTAATCAATGATAGAATTTCAATACCCTTTTATATTATTTTCTTTATTACTTGTACCAATTTTATTTGGAGTTGAACGCAAACGCCGTCATAGCTCTGAAGGTACAATGCGATTTTCACATAAAGATTTAATTCCAATCTCTGCAATAAAACGAGGAGAATCAAAATCCCGTATTTTATTAATTATTAAATTATTAATTTTCTCTTTAATAATAATAGCATTAGCAGGACCTAGATACTCAGAAAAAATTACAGAATCAAATTTAGAAATTGTTGATATTATGTTAGTCGTTGATCAATCATCTTCAATGTTAGCAATGGATTTTGAACCGAATAGATTAGGCGCGGTAAAAGAAGTAGCAAAATCATTTATTGCTGAGAGAGAAGGTGACCGTTTAGGAATAATTGTTTTTGCAGGACAGTCATTTATTCAATGTCCGCTTACTATGGATACAGATGTATTAATTGAATTTGCAGATCAAATTGAAATTGCACCCAAAGAACATGATGGTACAGCGATTGGAATGGCAATTGCAAATGCAATAAACCGATTAAGGGAAAGTGAAACTGAATCAAAAATTATGATTTTACTTTCGGATGGGAGTAATAATCAAGGTGAACTAGATCCACTAACAGGTGCAGAATTAGCATCTAAATTTGGAATAAAAATTTATACAATTGGTGCAGGAACACAGGGAACGGCACCATATCCAGTAGGTGTTCGTGGAGGACAAACAATAATTCAACATGTTGAAGTTGATGTAGATGAAGAAACATTGGGACAAATTGCAGAAATTACAGGCGGAAAATTTTTTAGAGCAACAGACAATAAATCATTGAAAAAAGTATATGATGAAATAAATGAATTGGAACGAACAGAAATCGAAGTGAAAGAATATAATAATTATACTGAATTATATGACTATGCAGTTATTCCAGCTACCTTTTTTGCGTTTTTATTTATATTTTTATCTCGTGGAATTTTTAGGAGAGTTGGGTAATGGTTCAGTTTGAACATCCAATATTATTTTATCTATTTATTATTATCTTAGGTATGATAATAATGAATTACATTATTTCGAAAAAAGATAAAATGAGGTTTAAAAAATTAGCAAATAACCATAACCGAAATTTTTTATTAAACCGTATTCAATTTGGTAAAATTAAATTAAGAAATGGGTTATTTATATTAGGTACTTGTTTTATGATAATTTCAGCCGTTGGCCCTCAAATAGGAACAAAATTAACGGAGTTAAAAAGAGAAGGAGTCGATTTAATTATTGCTTTAGATGTGTCCACAAGCATGGATGCCGTTGATGTTAAACCATCTCGTCTTGAAAAAGCGAAGTACGAATTATCTCGATTAATAAATAGTTTAAAAGGAGATAGAATTGGATTAGTTGTATTTGCAGGAACGGCTCACTTACATTTACCACTCACGACTGACTATTCAGCGGCTCGTTTATTTTTGCAGTCAATTACAACTGAATTAATTTCAACACAGGGAACTGATTTATCGTCAGCATTATCGTTGGCAATTAATCAAGTTATTGAAGATACAGATCAATTTAAAGTAATTGTACTTGTTTCAGATGGTGAAGATCATCACGGAAACATAATGGATTTAACGAAGGAAGCAACAAATATGGGTGTGATGATTCATACACTCGGTATAGGTACATCTGCGGGTGGTCCAATTCCTATTTTAGACGATGATGGTAACCGAGTTGAATTTAAAAAGGATCATGATGGAAATATTGTGACCACTAAATTAAATGATGTTGTATTAAATGAAATTGCCTATACATCTGGTGGGAAATATATTCGTGTAGAAAACCAAGCTAATGCAATTATCCCATTATTAGAAGAAATTGATGAAATGGAAAAACGAGAAATTAAAGCCCATATTTTTAGTCAATATGAAAATAGATATCGATATTTTTTAGGTCTTGCGTTGTTGTGTTTTTTAGTGGAATTTTTTATTCCAACTCGAAGTTCAAAAGAATTAGCTTGGGAAGGACGGTTTCATCAATGAAAACAATAATTTATATTTTAATCTTATTTAAGTTATCTTTTCCACAAACCCAGCAAATGCAATTCCCACAGGGACAAAATATATCAAATCCTAATTTGAGAAAACAACAATCTCAATCTATTGACCCTAAATTGCAAAATGCAATTGACGAGTATCAAGAATTAATTAAAAAATATCCTGAAAAATCAGGCTTACATTATAATTTAGGAAATCTTCGATATCTTGCGGGGGATTATGAGGGTGCAATTGATGAATTTAGACAGGATTTATCCTCAGAAGATAGTATGCTTAAATCAGATGCTATTTATAATATGGGGAATAGTATGTATAATCAGGGGAAATTTCAAGAGAGTTTAGATTTTTATAAACAAGCTATAGAATTAAACCCTAATGATGAAGATGCTAAAATAAATTATGAAATTTCTAATCGCATGTTGAAGCAACAACAACAGCAACAGCAACAAGAAAATCAAGATTCAGATAAAAATGATGAAGAGAATGTGGAGGAGAAAAAAGAGAAAGATCAATCTGAATCTCAAAATCAAGAGGGCGAGCAAAAAGATTCTGGAGAA
The DNA here is from genome assembly GCA_014381925.1 of Fidelibacterota bacterium. Taxonomy (GTDB): domain Bacteria; phylum Fidelibacterota; class Marinisomatia; order SCGC-AAA003-L08. Next base: position 21,212 of record JACNKR010000056.1, read on the forward strand.
AAACAGGATGCTGAAGAAAATGAAAAAGACGAACAACAACAGCAACAACCGGGTGAAGAGAGTGAAAATAAGGAAGATCAAGAAGAGCAAAAAATGCCTCAAGAATCTGAAGAAGAAAAATTAGCAAAAGAAGAAGCAGAGTCAATTTTAAATGCATTAAAAGCAAGTCAGAAAAATTTAATGAAAAAAAAATATAAAGCTAAAAATCGTATAAAATTAGAAAAGGATTGGTAATGAAAAAACTATTATCAATTTTTATATTAATTGCGATTGGCTTTAGTCAAATACAGGTAAAGGTAAATGCTGACCCTAAAACAATTTATGAAGGTGATGCATTTACATTAACGGTAAGTGCTGAGAATGGCGGAGAAATGCCTAATGTAGATTTGTCTGCATTAAGAGATTTTAGAGTTGCTTCAGGTCCGAGCCAATCTACAAATATGCAGTGGATTAATGGTAAAATGACTTCAAGTTATAGTTTGAGCTGGACATTGATTCCTAAAAAAGTGGGTAATTTAAGAATACCAATTTTAAATATTAATGTTGGAAATAAATCTTTTAAATCAAAACCAATTAAAATTTCGGTTTTAGACCGATCAAAAATGAATAATAAAAGTACTGCTAATTCAGGGCAGAAATTTTTTATTGAAGCAACAGTAGATAATAAATCACCTTATAGAGGTGAACAAGTGACGCTTACATATACCCTTTATACAAAAACGGATTTATCTGGTTTTGATATATTAAAACTTCCTCGCTATCAAGGTTTTTGGACACAAGAGTTATATTCACCTTCAAATTTACAATTAAAAGAGGCTTGGAGAGGAAGTGATAAATGGTATGCATCAGTTGTTAAAAAAATGGCTCTTTTCCCAACAAAATCGGGTGAAATTAAAATTGATCCAATGACTGCAGTTGTGGGTGTAAGGGAGAAAGGAAGGCGAAGTTTTTTCTTCTCATCTTCTAAAGAATTTACAATTGCAACTAATGAATTAAGTTTAAATGTTAAGGCATTGCCAAAAACACAAGCAGGTCGATCAGGTTCTGTCGGTAAATGGAATATTTCAACAAAAATTAAATCAAAAGAAATTAAACAAGACGAAGCATTATCATTTTTAATTACAATTAATGGGGAAGGAAATATTAAAACCGTAGATGTTCAAGATATTAATTTCCCTCGAGAACTTGAGGTTTTTGAACCTGAAATAAATATAAAACAAAATGAGTTAACTGATAAAATTTCTGGTTCAAAAACAATAGAGTATATTTTAATCCCTCGTTATTCGGGTAAAATAATAATTCCCAGTATAAAATTATTATATTTTGATTTAGGTTTAAAAAAATGGCGAACAAAATCAACAAAACAAATTGCTTTAGATGTAAAAGAAAATGGTGCATTGTCTTCAACTTCAATAGGGTTAACAAAAAAAGAAGTTGCTTTATTAGATAAAGATATTCGTTATTCTGATGAATCTGAACCAAATTGGAGAAGAATAAATTCGCCATTAGTTTCCAAACTAGTCATTATTATATTTATTTTATCCATAATATTATATTTTATCCCTGGCATGTTACACATAAGCAGATCAAGATTAGATGAAACAAAAGGTAGTCGGATTGCAAAAAAAGCATATAAAAAGTCTATTAGTATTTTGGTTGAAAATGGAAACGCAGAAGAAATCTATAGTTCAATTCATAAAAGTTTAAATATGTTTATGAATCTAAAATTAAATAAAGAAGTGGAACGATCATCTGTTGAAATTATTACCAAAATTCAAAAACAATCAATGGATAATAGTTTATCAAATAATATTAAAGAAATTTTAGACCGAGGTGATGCAGTTCGGTTTGCACCCGTTTCAAATGAAAAATCTAAAAATGATATTGAAAATATTAAAATTTTATTAAAAGAATTAGATCAAAAATGGTAAAAAAAATAAGTATTATATCCATTCTTTTTTGCTTTGCTTTTGGTATTCATCCTCAACTTATTGAAAAATATCAAAATGGAATAGATTCCTATAGTAATGGAAATTATCAATTAGCAATACAAGAGTTTGAAGATATTTTAAAACATGACTGGGAATCTCCAGAATTATATTATAATTTAGGGAATGCCTATTATCGTCAAAAATTAGTTTCGGGGTCAATTTGGGCGTATGAAAAATGTTTAGTAATATTTCCTTCGCATAAAGATGCACAGTATAATTTAAGTTTAGCAAATTTAAATGTAGTTGATAAAATAGATTTACCTGATTTACCCATTTATTTAAAATGGTATGAGACGATTCGAAATTATTTTAGTTTACAAAATTGGATTAAACTATTTGTAATGAGTTTATTTTTAATTATGTTATTAATGACAATCAGAAAAACTTTATACCAAAATTGGTTAAAATCAATTGAAAATATAATAATTATTGAATTGATATTTATTGCATTATTGTGCGGACATTCATTTTTGGAGTCAAAATCAAATTCTGAGGGGATTATTTATTCACCTGTTGTTATTGCATATTCTGAACCAAATGAATATTCTAGCAAAATTGTTGAAGTTCATGAAGGTTTAAAAGTAAATATTTTAGATAATAATGAAGATTGGGTCAATTTAGAACTGTTAGATGGAACAATTGGCTGGATACTAAAATCTCAAATTCGTGAATTGTAATTTTAAATTATTTTCTTAAATAATGGATATTACAATTGAGAAATTGATTGAAATAATTCCGAATTGGCGAAATAAAAAAATTATAATTTCTCCAATAAAAAGTGGGTTGACAAATTTAAATTATAAAATAGATGTTGATAATCAATCCTACTTTTTATCCCAACCTGATACGGATTCACAATTTTTATCTATTAATTTTTATAATAAATATATTAATAATGATAATTGTGCTAAGTCAAAAATTTCACCCTCAATTTATCATTTTAATGAAACACATAAAGTTATAATAACTGATTTTGTGCTTTCCCAATCTATTTCAAAACTGACTTTTCATCATGAACCATATTTTTCATTATTAATTGAAATGGTTAAAAAAATGTATCATGTAAAACCATTTTTTCAAGAATTTAATATGTTTACCTTAATTAAAAAGTATATGGTAATTATTTCACAGCAAAATTTAATTTTACCACAAATTGCATTTGACAAATTTGAAAAAATTAATTTTATTGGAAATAAGTTAGAAAAATTTAGAAATGAGTTAGTCCCCTGCCATAATGATATTTTACCAGAAAATATATTGAGCAAAAATAATAAATTACTATTAATTGATTTTGATTATAGTGGAAATAATGATGCCTGTTTTGATTTGGGTAATTTAAGTGTTGAAATGGAATTTTCAGAGATACAGGTTAATAAATTAGTGCTACATTATTTTGGTGAAATAAATAATCATTTAGTTTCTAGAGTTAATTTACATGGAATTATGAGTGATTATGGATGGACACTTTGGAGTTATGTTCAAAATTCAATATCAAATATTGATTTTAATTTTAGTCATTATGGAAAATCAAGATTAGATAGAGTTGTTAAAAAGTTAGACTCCCCATCCTTTAATATATGGATGAAAAATTTATAAAAAATTAAAGAAAATTTAAATTTGGAAAAAGAAATTACATACGAGAGAAAAAAAGAATTTAGAAAAATATTATTTTATTATTTGGATGGTATTGCTGTTATCCCTTCTATAATTGCATTGCATCAAAAAGGAATAATTAATCATATTTTAGAAAATCCCAATATATCATTTAGCGATATTTGTAAAAAATATAATGCAAATTCGGGGTATTTAAATGTTGCCTTTCGATTATTATTATCGCAAGGTTGGATTGCCAAAAAGGAAATGAATAATTCCAATAACTATAAAATTTCAATTACAGTTGAAGGAAAAGAATTATTAACAAATATTGGTATAATTAAAAAATTTAATGAATTATTATTAAGTATGAATAAAATACCACATTCATTATTAGAAAATATTAGTGATGATCTTCAATCTTCTATTTTGAAATTTAAAACTTTTAAAAATAAACGAATATTCCATTTATTATCGGGCACAATCATTGGTCCAATATTAGTTGCAAACGGAATGAACAGTTTTCATTTTATTAACGAAAAAAATGGTAAACTAGAATTTGATAATGATAAAATCAGTAATAGTTGGAAATATTTATTAGTTGAGTTCTTAGTCGAAATTAATTTTATTCAAAATAATGTGGATTTAGTTTTAACTGAATTTGGAAAGTTTATTTGTAAAAGAGCTTCTGCATTTGGTGTTACTGTATCTTATCTTCCACTTTTATGTAAAGCAACTGAACAGATTTTTGAAAACCCACACCTTGCTTATGAAAGAAGTATATCCGGAGCAGAGTTACATGTTGACCGAACGATAAATGTTTGGGGAAGTGGTGGGGCACATTCAGTTTATTTTAAAAAAATTGATGAGATTATTAAGGTTATTTTTAATAAACCATTAAATTCACAACCGAAAGGTATTGCTGATATGGGATGTGGTAATGGAATGTTTTTAGAGCATTTATATAATGTAGTGAAAAATTCAACATTAAGAGGTCAACATTTAGATGAATTCCCACTTTGGATTATTGGTGCAGATTTTAATGAAGAAGCATTAGTTTCATCTGAAAAAACATTAAAAAATGCAGGAATTAATCATTATTTAATTAAAGGAAATATTGGAGATCCGTTTGAGTTTTCAGAAAAATTAAACGAATTAAATATTGATTTAAGCAAATGTTTGAATGTTCGTTCTTTTTTAGACCATAATAGATTACTAAATCATCCAATAAAATCGGATACTAAATTTGATTCAATACATATATGCGGTGCGTTTGCATATAAAGGTAAATGGATTAAAGGTAATGAAGTATTAAATGATTTTATATACCATATTTCAAAATGGAAGCCATTTATAAAAAACTATGGGTTAATATTATTAGAATTGCATACAATTGATGTTTATTCTAGTCAAAAAACATTGGGGAAAAATGCGTCAACAGCATATGATGCAACTCATGGTTTCTCGGATCAATATATAATTGATTTTAATACCTTTGAATTTGGTATTAATTCAGCAGGGTTAAAAATTGATAAATCAAATTCAATTTGTTTTCCTAATAATGAAATTCCATCAATAAGTTTAAGTTATATAAAATAGAAGTTTTATTTATAATTTATTTAATGAAAAAACATTTTAATTTTTCAAACAATGCTTTGAAGATGAAATATAAGATTCCTTAAATTTCCTTGCTTTATAAGTGAGTAAAAAACCCTTTTTACCAATTAAAATTTTAATTAAAACATAAGAGAAATAAATGTTTAATAATTTAACCTTTCGCTGGATTCTAATTTCTGCCTTGTTGGCATTTGCATCATTCAAATTATATCCGACACTAAAGTTTTATAATCTAAGCGATGAAGAAAAAATAAAATTAAAAACTGAAGAACCAAAAGTTTATAAAGAACTTGAAGATCTTTCCATCAATTTAGGATTGGATTTACAAGGCGGAATGCATGTGGTTTTAGAAGTTGATATGGATACATTAGCATTAAATGTTTCTGATTCACAATCAGAGGAATTAAGAGAAATTATTCAAGATTGTGCAAAAATTTCAGGTGATGAAGAAAAATCATTTTTTGATGTGCTTGAAGATGAAGCAAATGACAGAGATTTTCGTTTAATTCGGTATTATCATAAATTAGGTACAACATCTGATAATGCTTCTGTCGTAGATGAATTACGCAATAGAGGTGACCAAGCAGTTGGAAGTGCATTAGAAATTATTAGAAACAGAGTTGATGAGTTTGGAGTTTCTGAACCTGTAATTCAAAGATCTGGTCATAATAGAATAATTGTTGAGCTTGCAGGTGTTAAAGATACAGAACGAGCTCGAAATTTAATTAGAAGCACAGCATTATTAGAATTCAATTTAGTACGAACAAATGAAGAAGTTGGTGAAGTTATTCAGGCGATTGATGAATTTTTAATTGAAAATATGCCACCAGAAGAAGCACTTACTGAATTAGAAATTTCAGAACCTTTAGATTCGGCAGATGTATTTTCTCAACCAAAAGATATATTTGCAGATGCGTTAGATGAAGAATTGAATTCTGAAGAGAGTTTATTAACACCAAAAGAAGTTTTAAAAACTAATCCATTATCTGGATATTTAAGACCAATTGGTGGTACCGTAGCGGTAATGGAATCAGAAGTTGAAAAAGTAAAAGAATTATTGAATAGGGAAGATGTCAAAAAAAATATCCCAAGACATTCAAAATTTGTGTGGTCAGCAAAAGTATTAGATGTTCCAACTGAATTATCTACAGTTCAATTAAGAAGTTTATATCTTGTAAAATCAAATCCATGGCTTACTGGTGGAGTTGTTGAAAATGCTCTACCTAATTTTGGATCTGCAGGTTCAGATAATTCAGGTCAAGCAGTCGTAAATTTATCTATGAATTCTGAAGGTGCACGGATTTGGAGTAGAAGTACGGGTGCAAATATTGGCCGAAATGTTGCTATTATTTTGGATGGAAAAATATTTATGGCACCGGTAATTAGAGATAGAATTCCAGGAGGTCGAACTCAAATTAGTGGACTTGATGATATAAATGAAGCGAAAGATATTTCAAATGTATTACAGGCAGGTGCATTACCTGCACCCGTTCATATCATTGAAGAAAGAACTGTTGGACCATCTTTAGGAAGTGATTCAATAAATTCAGGATTAAAAGCACTCGCATATGGTTTTATATTGATAATTATCTTAATGATAGTAATTTATTCTGGATTTGGAATGCTTGCAAATTTAGCTGTTATTTTAAATGTTGGATTAATTATTGGACTTCTTTCTTCATTGGGGGCAACATTAACATTACCCGGAATTGCTGGATTGATACTAACAATTGGTATGGCTGTTGATGCAAATGTAATTATTTTTGAACGAATTAGAGAAGAACTTGATTCTGGTAAAACCGCTATGTCTTCAATTGACGCAGGATATCAGCGTGCATTCATCACAATTTTAGATGCAAATATTACAACATTAATTGCTGCATTTGTATTATGGGGAATTGGAACAGGTTCTATTAAAGGATTTGCAATTACATTAAGCATTGGAATTCTTTGTTCAATGTTTACTTCAATTTTTATCACTCGAACAATTTTAATGTTCTTGGGGTCAAAAAAACCATTAACTAAATTATATATTTAATAGATCTATGAGAATAATAAAACAAACAAACATTAATTTTTTAAAGCAAAAAACAATTGCATTTGGAATTTCCCTTGCATTAATAATTGCTGGTTTAGCTTCGATTACAATGAATGGCGGATTAGGATTGTCAATTGATTTTACAGGGGGGACGGTAATACAAGTCCTTTTTGAAAAAGCACCTGATATTACCGAAATTAGATCTAATTTAGAATCTAATGGATTTGGTAGTGCTGAAGTAATTGAATTTGGAAGTCCAAATGAATTATTAATTAAAACGGATATAATTGAAAACACTGAAGATGCAAATCAAAAACTAAGCTCAGCGTTGGGTAATTATAAATATGAAATTCGCCGAGTTGAAATGGTTGGTCCAAAAATTGGGAGTGAGCTTCGGAAAGATGCAATCTATGCAATTATTATGGCGTTAATAGGAATCATGGTTTATATTTGGTTTCGCTTTGACCGATATTATGCTGTTGGAAGTGTTGCTGCTTTGGTTCATGATGTGTTTATAACATTAGGAATTTTTTCATTATTAAATAAAGATATTGATTTATCAATTATTGCTGCATTATTAACAATTGTGGGTTATTCTTTAAATGATACAATTGTTGTATTTGACCGAATTAGAGAAAATATTCATAAACATAGTAAAGAGCGTCTTGAAGGTGTTGTAAACCTTTCTTTAAATGAAACATTAAGTAGAACGGTAATTACATCATTAACGACTTTAATTGTGGTTATTGTGTTGTTACTTTTAGGTGGAGAAGTGATTCATAATTTTGCATTTGCGTTAACGGTAGGTGTATTCGTAGGAACATATTCTTCTATTTTTGTAGCTTCACCAGTAATGATTCATCTTGAAAATAAACATAATCAAAAATTAGCTGAAAAGTAATTTAATATAGTGAGCAAGAATAATTTATTAATAAAAACTCCGCAATTAGCGGAGTTTTTTATTTCGGAGAAATAGAATGAGTGTAATTTCAGTTGTTGGTGGTCAATGGGGTGACGAAGGTAAAGGTAAAATTGTAGATGTACTGAGTGTTGATGTTGAACTTGTCGCTCGGTATCAAGGTGGTGCAAATGCAGGCCATACGGTATATTTAGGAGAAGAAAAGTTTGTACTTCATCAAATCCCCTCTGGAATATTAAGAGAGGATTGCATCTGTGTTTTAGGCAATGGAATGGTGATTGATCCTGAAGGACTAGTTGAAGAAATTAATCAAATTGCTGAAAAAAATATTTCTGTAGATGGCCGATTAGTTATTGCACATAATGCCCATATTGTAACACCAATTCATAAAGCAATAGATTCGCATAGAGAAGAAAGTTTAGATAAACCAATTGGAACAACAGGTAAGGGTATCGGCCCGACCTATGTTGATAAATTTAATAGAACAGGGATTAGAGGTACTGATTTATTAAATTTAAATAAATTAGAAAAAAAACTAAATTCTAGATTAGATGATGCTATAAAAAATTGTGAAATTTCAATTGATTTAAAACAAGATTTAGAAATTAAAATAAAAAACTATTTAACTGTTATTAGTAAAATCTCAAATTTTGTGGGTAATGTCTATGAAATTATTCAAAGCCATTTAGATAATTCTCAAAAAATGTTGATTGAAGGTGCTCAAGGTACTTTATTAGATATTGACCATGGTACATATCCGTTTGTTACATCATCATCGCCATCTACTGGCGGAATTTCCTCAGGGCTTGGCTTACCTCTACATAAAATTGGTAGGCATATTGGAATTTTTAAAGCATATTGCACCCGAGTTGGAGAAGGCCCATTCCCAACAGAACTATTTGATGAGACAGGTGAAGAATTAAGAAAAATTGGCCAAGAATTTGGAGCAACCACAGGCCGACCTAGACGATGTGGATGGTTTGATTTACTCGCTGCCAAATTTAGTGTACACGTAAATGGATTAACCGAAATTGCATTGACTAAATTAGATATTTTAGATAATTTTGATGAAATTAAAATTTGTACGGGGTATAAAATTAACGGAAAAGAAATGTCAAGCTATTCAGCAAGTATGTGTGATTTAGAAAATGTTGAACCGATATATACTTCATTTCCTGGTTGGAAAGTATCTACTGTTGGTTTTCATCATTTAGAAAATTTACCTGGCAAGGCAAAAGATTATATTCGATATTTAGAAGAAAAATTAGGTATCCCTATTAAAATTATTTCTACTGGCCCTGCTCGAGACCAAATTATTGAAGGGTAAAGTATTAATATATACTCGCTTCTTTTAACATGAATATTTCCGTTAATACACTATTAAAAATATATACATATATACCCGATAAACACAATAGCGTTTATCGGGTCGTTATCTGCAAAAAACAACCAACTCTGCGCCAGAGTGTAGTGTTATGAAATAGTGACAAAAACTGAATCAAAAGGATAATGAATGAGTAAAGAACAAGAACGCGCAGAACTGCACCGTACCATCTGGCAAATTGCC
>JACNKR010000059.1 GCA_014381925.1 Fidelibacterota bacterium
ATTTGGAATGATGCAACCAGCAAGAAAATTGGGTGGAGTTAACTCAAAAATTCAGGCAGGAATTGCATCAGCGGAAAGAGTATTTTCAATTATTGATACTAATCCTGAAATTATTGAAAAGAAAGGTGCGAAGATTATTACTAAATTTAATGAATCAATAATATTTAATAATGTATCTTTCTCGTATTCTTCAAATGATGGTACCGTTTTGAAAAATATTGATATTGAAATTAAAAAAGGGGAAACGGTTGCATTAGTCGGAAAAAGTGGAGCGGGGAAATCTACTTTTGTTGACTTGGTGTTAAGATTCCATGACCCCTCAAAAGGACATATTACAATTGATGGAATTGATTTAAAACATATTCAAATGGGTTCATTAAGACAGAAAATTGGATATGTAACACAGGAAACAATATTATTTAATGATTCTATTGGGAATAATATTCGCTATGGAAAACCGAATGCAACCTTAACCGAAATTGAAAATGCTTCTACTCTTGCAAACGCACATGAGTTTATTAATGAATTTCCCAAATCTTATGAAACAGAAATAGGTGAAAAAGGTGCTCGGCTTTCTGGAGGTCAAAGACAGCGGATATCAATTGCTCGAGCAATTCTTAAAAATCCAGAGATATTAATATTAGATGAAGCAACTTCTTCATTAGATAGTGAGTCTGAAGCTAAAGTTCAGAAAGCTGTAGATCAATTAATTAATAATCGTACTGTAATTGTCGTGGCACATCGTTTATCAACGATAATAAATGCAGATAAAATTTTAGTATTTGATAATGGTCATATTATTGATGCGGGGAAACATGAAGATTTGATTCAAAAAGATGGAATTTATAAACAATTATTTGAAATTCAATTTTCAAAATAATATGTTGAATAGAATAGATTTTGTTTGGTCAACTATTAAGGGGTATTCTAGCCTATATCCACTTTATAATTACATGAAAACAAATGGATTAAATGTCACAATAAATAAAGTGTATAAATTAGGGTTAAGAAATAGAAAACTTGTTAAAAATTTATCTAAACTCATTATTATTGCTTACGATCAACCATTAGTTCGATTAGAAAAATCAGGCTGGGAAGGCGAATTTATTTATATTGAACATGGGTTGAGTCCAATGAAATATTATACCTATAAGTATGATTTTTTTCATCGAGCAACATTATTATTTTATCCTGGAGAAGTTTTTAAACGAAAAATGGAAAAAATAAATCCAAATTTTAAAAATGGACTTCTAGGTGGTTATCCTAAAATAGATTCATTATTAGAAATAAAAATTAATAAAACAGAATTATGTCTTAAATATAATATAGATGAATTAAAACCAATTATTCTTTTTGCACCATCCTGGGGAGGAAAGAGAAATAAAAACGCAGGTATTCATAATGCAAGATACTTACAAAACATTAAAAATTTAATAATTATACCCCATTCGGCAGATTATCAGTTAGCAAAAAAATATAAAGCAATTGTTCCTAAAGAAGGCAGTATAAATGATTTTTTACAATTATCGGACATCATAATTAGTGATGTGTCATCCGTATTAGCAGAAGCGAGTATCATTGGTAAAAAGGTAATCCAATTAATTTTATCTACATACCCTGGATGCTTTCCAGAGAAAGATAAGCGAAAAGATGGTATTTGGGTTGCAGAGGAAATAATTAAATATGAAGAGGAAAATACCAATAGAATTGAAAGGCCATTTAAAATTCCATATTTAGATGAGGATTGGGATTTTGGGAATTCATCTAAGCCAGAAAATGTAGAAAAAACTATCGAATCTACTGTTAATTCAATTAATGAATTGCGACCATTGCAACAAAAATGGAAAGAACAAAGTTGTTATAAACCGGATGGAAAAACTTCAGAAAGAATGACCAAAATGATTACTCAATTTATTGAAACAGGTGAAAGGATTCAGGTAATTTAATGATTTCGGTGATTATTTTGGCAGGTGGTTCTGGTCAACGGTTTGGTGGTGATACTCCTAAGCAATTTATAAAATTATCGGGAAAAAGATTAATTGATTACTCTATTCAAACTTTTACCCAAGAAAAGAAAATAGATGAAATTATTTTGGTTGTGCACATAGAATGGTATAGTTTGTTAAAAAAAGAATACCCACAATTAAAAATTATTATTGGAGGAAATTCAAGAAAAGAATCTTCTTATATTGGATTGAAAGCGTGTAATGAAAATACTCAAAAAGTATTAATCCATGATGGAGCGAGGCCTTTTGTTAATTCAAGAATTATTAATGATTGTTTAGTTGAATTAGAAAAAAGTAAAGCGGTTGCGACAGCGATACCAATTATTGATACAGTGGTTGAAGTTGAGAAAAATATTATTAAATCCATGTTAAATCGCTCTAAAATATGGGCTGAGCAAACACCTCAAGGTTTTGATTATAATTTGATATTAAAGGCTCATGAAAATTATCATGGAGAGGTAACTGATGATATTCGATTAATTATTAATGAAAATATACAAGTTAAAATAATAATGGGTGATGAAAATAATTTTAAAGTTACAACTAAAAATGATTTATTAGTTGCAGAATCAAAATTAGGAAATAAAAAATGAAAGTAATTATATTGGCTGCAGGGATTGGTTCTAGGTTGGGAAATCCTAAACCAAAACCACTAACTCCCCTTTCAAATGGTGAAACTATTTTAAAGCGTCAGATCAAAAATATTACTAAATTTATATCAATTGATGATATATATGTTGTTGTTGGATTTAAAAAAGATATTATTATGGAGGAATTTCCAGAAGTTTCTTATGTGTTTAATAATATTTATGATCAAACAAATACATCAAAAAGCTTAATGCGTGGATTGAAAAAAACGATTGGACATGATGTTTTATGGATGAATGGAGATGTTGTTTTTGATCAAGATGTAGTAAAACGAATTTTGGAATTTAAAGGATCTTGTATGGCGGTAAATACAATGTCCGTAGGTGAAGAAGAAGTTAAATATAATATAAATAAAAGTGGGTATATTAAAGAAGTTTCTAAAATAGTATTAGAACCATTAGGTGAATCTGTAGGTGTAAATAAAATAATTGCAAGCAAAATTCCTGATTTTATTAAAATGTTAGATAAATGTAATGACGATGATTATTTTGAAAAAGGTATTGAATTTGCAATAGATAAAGGGTTGGTAATTTATCCTGTTGATGTATCAGATAAGCTATGTATTGAAGTCGATTTTAAAGAAGATTTAGAGAATGCAAATAGGCAGTTACAACGTAAATGAAATCTTATTATAAAGTAATTATTAAAACATTAAATAATTTAAAAATTGATTATTTTTTAGGTGCAGACTCCCTTGTAGGGTTCTCTGAAGGTGATATATTTAAATATTCAACAAGTATTCATTTATATCTATTACCGATTGAACCCATTAAATTTATTCAATTATTTATTATATTATTTTTTAATAAAATAATTATTAAGCCCAAAAAATTTGGAATTAAGAGATTTTATAAACTTAGATTCAAACAAAATTTAATTAAAAAAGATTCAGACTTTCTTAGATTATCAAAATTATATTCTCATGGTGATAAATATCTCATGCATTTAGGTGGAAAAGATATCTGTATTGAGAAAAGTGATACTATAAATGAAAGGGTAATTATTGAAGATACAAATATCAACGTACCTATTAAATATTTACAATTTGTTGAAAAATATAAATTAGATTTATTATCTACATTTTACAAAAAGCATTCGGTTTCATTTGATTCTCAATCAGAAAAAAAGGCGATTGATTTACTTTATTCAGTTAATAAAATTTTAAAAAAATCAAATGTATCTTATTGGATAGAAGGCGGAACATTACTTGGGGCAATTAGAGATAAGAAATTAATTCCGTGGGATCATGATTTAGATTTAGGTATAAAATTTATTAATCAAATTCAAATGGCGAATTTAATAAAGAACTTAAAAAAAGAATTTTATGTAAGTATTAAAAAATTTCAAGAAAAGAAAGATTTATGGATTTTGGGTGATTACCGTGTAATTAAAATTTATCCTCGAAAAAATATCTTTTTTAAGTCTGATTTATGTTTAGATTTATTTGTTTACTATCTTGGTAGACTTGACGAATCTAAAGAAGAAGTGTATAAATATGTAGTTTGGGATAGAAATGCATATCATAAGAAGGAATTTTTTGATACGATTGAGCAAATTGAATTTTATGGTAAAACAATTCCTGTGCCTTCAAACCCCGAAAAATTCTTGGAAGTAAAATATGGTTCAAATTGGAAAACACCTGTAAAAGAATGGAATGTCGCTCTTGATGATGGCTCAATTGTAGGTAATACTATTGCAACTTAATGATTGTGTTAATAAAAATTCAATCCTCATTGTTGCGAATGGACCATCTACAAAACATTTTAAATATGGAAATTATATTAATCAATTTCCAGTTGTAGCACGAATAAATAATTTTGTCATTAATGGCTTTGAAAATAATATTGGTTCAAAAACAGATGTTTGGTGTAACGGGGCAAACCAAAACTTGGATAAGAAAGAAAATTTATTTGACAGAATTATTGTATTTATACCGCCTGAAATTTTGAACCGTAAGGGTCCTGATATACATACACGAATTAAAAAACGATTGGGAATTGATTTTAATTCGTATGATTTAATTTCCGAAAAGGATATGATTATATTTGAAAATCAAAGTGGTTCAAAACGATTGACTACTGGTACGAATTCAATATTATGGGCAATGATGCAATATGAAAATGTTGTAATTCATGGATTTGATTTTTTTCAAAATGGGAAAGAGCATTATTTTGATAGTGGAATTAAATCGTGGATATTTAATCAAAAATGGTTCAAAAAAGGATCAAAACATAATCATAAACAAGAAAAAAAATATATTATAGAATTATTAAATAATAAAAAAATATTTGAGTTAAAAGATTTAATTAATGATTAATAAGTCAAAAAAAGCAATCGCCATTATCCCTGCACGAGGAGGAAGTAAAGGAATCCCCGGAAAAAATATCAAAATATTTAATGGAAAACCTTTAATTAATTATTCTATTGAATATGCTTTAGAATCAGACTTGATACGTGATGTTTTTGTAACAACAGATAATGAAGAAATTTCTGAAATATCAGAAAAAGCAGGTGCTAAAATAATTTGGCGACCAGATGAAATTTCAGGTGATACCGCAACGACAGAATCTGCAATTGAACATGCTTTAACACAAATTAATTCTGCCCCTGAATTAGTTGTTTTATTACAAGCTACAAGTCCGATCCGTCCTAAAAATAGTCTTTCAAAAATAATTGAACATTTTAGAAATAAAAAACTTGATTCATTATTAACAATTAGCCCAACACATCGATTCTTTTGGGAAATAAAAAATGAATTTGCAATAGCAAATTATGATTATATAAATAGACCACGACGACAAGATATGAAAGAAAATGATATAAAGTATATTGAAAATGGTTCGGTATATATTTTTACGAATAAGAATTTTAATGAAGTAAAAAATCGATTAGGAGGGAAAATAGGATATTATATTTTTCCTGAAGAATACTCATTTGAAATTGATTCAATTAATGATTGGATTTCCTTAGAGCAAATTTCACAACAAATTAAAAATTAAAGATGGAAATAAAATGAAAAGAGAATTTAAATTACATAATAAAAAAATAACACAATCTTCCTCCGCATTTATAATTGCGGAAATAGGAATAAATCATCAAGGTGATATAGATATAGCAAAAAAATTAATTCTTCAGGCAAAAGAATGCGGTGCAGATGCTGTTAAATTTCAAAAAAGATCAATATCGAGGATATTGACAAAAGAAGGCTTAGAAGCACCCTATGATAATCGTAATAGTTTTGGTAAAACTTATGGAGAACATAAACATGCTCTTGAATTGTCTGAACATGATTATGTAGAATTAAAAGAATTTACAGATAAAAATGGATTATATTTTTCAGCATCAGGTTGGGATGAAGAAAGTATTGATTTTTTATTAAGTATTGATGTCCCATTTTTTAAGATGGCATCAGCTGATTTA